>JAGMEZ010000157.1 GCA_023127905.1 Caldifarciminota bacterium | reverse complement strand
CGTCTATAACTTAAAAGAAATTGAGTTCACAGAGGGGGAGGGAAGGCAATGTTTAATAATTTGTTGAATCTAAATAAACTCTGTGTTCTCTGTGGTGCAGTTTTTTCCAGTACTATGGAAGAAAGGAGGAAACAATGAAAAACGTAAGAATTTTTGTAGTAGTATTCTTTTTTTTATTTTCCTTTGTCTATGCAGCGGAGATAAATATCAATGGAAATAGTTTGAATGTTACCGTAGTCTCCTCGACCAGTTCAAAGACTGTCATTGAATATGAAGTTGGAAGATTTACGCGAATACCGATTGAGATAGATGGAGAACTGTATTATAAGTTGCAATTGAACGACGAGGCGGTAACGTTTGAGAGAGGTTCTCCTGAACTTCCTCACGTAACGCGGAGCATAATCATCCCGAACCATGCGAGAATGGAAGTTTCAATTATATGGAGCAATTTTATCGAGTATCCTATGGTGGTTGCACCGTCAAAGGGTCTCATCGATCGTTCACTCATTCCGTGGGAAGTCCCGTACGTATTCTCCGGTGTGTATGATACCGATGGATTCTATCCGGAAAATATCGTAGAATTGGGTTCGCCATACATTCTTCGTGATTTTCGGGGAATAGTGGTTTCTGTCTATCCATTCCAGTACAATCCCCGTACACGGATCCTTCGAGTGTATACGAATCTCATAATCGAGATAAAAGAGAGCGGAGGAGAGACGGAAAATGTCAAATATAGGAACACTGTAAGAACAAACGAAGACTTTTCCCAAATATATAAAAACCATTTCATCAACTTTGATGAGAGTCGGTACTCAACAGTGGAGGAAAAAGGAAGGATAATCGTTATCAGCCATGCGGACTTCATGAGTGCAATACAGCCGTATGTCAACTGGAAAAATCAAAAAGGAATTCAGACCGACCTCTATGACGTTGCGACGATCGGTTCGGATACGACTTCAATCAAGAACTTTATTCTGTCGCAGTACAATCAGAATGATGGATTGGTTTTTGTACAGTTGGTAGGAGATGCACAGTACGTCCCTACCTGTTTAACGGACAGTGTCTTCTGGGAAATACAGGGGTGTTCAGACTCGCGGTATTCACTGGTAGAGGGGAACGATACCTATCCTGATCTCTTCATCGGAAGGTTTTCGGCACAGAGTGTCGAACAGGTCGAAACGCAGGTTGAGAGGACTATATGGTATGAGAGAGATATTGCTGATGGTGATTGGCTCCACATCGGTTCGGGTATTGGTACCTTATGGGGAGAGGGACAGGGTTATAACGGGTGGAATGGAAAGCAGTCACTGGAGGTTATTCGGGGAAAACTCCTTACATACACGTACTCGTGGATTGATACGATTTATGAGATATTTGATCCACCGTACTGGGTTATTCCCATAGAACCGGAGAGTGTCACCGCAGTACTCCGTGAAGGGAGGGGTATCGTGAATGTCGATGGAAACGCCGATACGATATATCTCGATACCGGTCAGTATATAAAAGAATACATTGACTCCTTGAATAATGACGGGATGTTGCCCTTTATCTATCTCGCTGCGCCCTGGTGTGGCAGATTCAGCGGTATCTGTTTTGCCGAAAACTGGCTATGGGCAACGAACGATTTAACGAGTAATCCAACGGGTGCGATTGGAGTGTATACATGCTCAAATGCTCTCCAGTATGCACCTCCTCAGGCATCCATGCATGAAACGATAGATTTGCTCGTCGATAATGAGAAGAATTCTTACGGTGGACTTATGTACAATGGAATGTGTTTTATGATGGATATTTACGGTGCCCCTGACCAATACCACACGTTTGAGAATTTTAATATTCTCGGTGATGCATCCTTTCAAGTCCGGACGGACACTCCAGTAGTAATGGCAGTATCCCATGATACACTCATCCAACAGGGGCAGTCGACGTTCGATGTATTGACAGGCGTTCAGGAAGCTCTTGTCTGTCTCTCATACAACTATCAGATCATCGATGCAGGTTATACCGATACATCGGGTGCGATAACACTCGATATCACCGGTGCCCCTCCTGCATCTGAGTATATCCTGACAATTAGCGGATACAACAAAATAACATACATCGATACTATCACCGTTCTTGGAATTACAGAAGAGCCGAATAATCCTCTATTCGTTACTCGACTCTATAAAAACTTCCCCGATCCATTCAAAAGAAGCACTATTATATCATTCGAACTCTCAAAATCTGAGAAGGTTACCGTTGAGATATACAACTGCATTGGTCAGAAGATTCGAACGATCACTAAGGGAAAAATGGATGTGGGGAGACATAACGTCTCGTGGAATACATTGGATAAATACGGTAAAGCTGTTCCTTCGGGAGTTTACTTCTACCGTCTCGTGACCCCAGATTTTGAATCCATCAAGAAGATGCACCTCATCCAATAATTTTTCTGTGGAAGTTCCCTCACCTTTCTTTTTCTCTGTAGGGGCAGACCCATGTCTGCCCCGTTAATGCAGAGCATTTT
>JAGMEZ010000156.1 GCA_023127905.1 Caldifarciminota bacterium | reverse complement strand
TGAAAAAGATAGGGGTCGAGAAAAAAGATGCAGTGGAAGTTATTGCCTATGGACAGGTTCAGGATAATTTGACGACGCCTCCACCTGATTTTACCAAGAGCAAAACATGTGAAATTGCTGCAAAGTATGCATATGAGCGTTCTGGCATTAAGCAAAATGATTTAAGTGTACTTGATGTCCATGACTGTTTCACAATTGCCGGTCTACTTGCAGTTGAAGCAGCAGGTTTATGTGGTTATGGTGAAGGTGCGGATTTTGTGAAGGACGGAAATACAAAGGCTGATGGAATTGTTCCAACAAATACTACAGGTGGCTTGATCGGTTATGGGCACCCTACGGGTGCATCAGGTGTACGTCAGGCAGTTGATGTTGTACATCAGCTTTCAGGTAAAGCTGGAGATTGCCAGGTTAGTATTATTCCCGATAAACCATTTGGTATGATGTCAAGTATGGGGGGGAACGATAAAACAGTTGTGGCTATGGTCTTTAGAAAGGATGAGTAACACAGTTAGAATAAAGCAAACATAGGTCTTGAGAAACGGAGAAACGGGGAATCGGTGAAATGGAGATAACAAATAGAGTAGGAAGTAAGCAATAATCAGAGATATTCTTGGGCAGGTTTTATGAAATTAGAAAATGGAAAGAGGAGGTCTGTATGGTTGGAATTGTAGGATACGGAAGTTATGTGCCGAGATATAGAATAAAGGTTGAAGATATTGCAAATCAGTGGGGAAGAGATCCAGAAGTTATTAAGCGCGGACTTATGGTAAATGAAAAAACTGTTCCAGGAACCGATGAAGATACAATAACAATCTCTGTTGAGGCGGGAAGAAATGCATTGAAAAGAGCAGGAATTGATCCCAGGTTAATTGGTTCTTGCTATGTTGGTTCAGAGTCACATCCGTATGCTGTGAAGCCTTCTGGAACAATTGTAGCAGAAGCACTTGGGATTACCCCTGAAGTTCATGTTGCTGATTTCGAATTCGCATGTAAGGCAGGAACGGAAGCTATGTGGGTTGCATACAATGAGGTAAAATCAGGTGAATTGCAGTATGCTCTTGCAATTGGTACAGATACTTCACAGGGTGCACCGGGCGATGCTCTTGAATATACTGCTTCTGCAGGAGGGACTGCATATATTTTTGGGAAAGAGAAGGTTGTTGCAGAGGTGGTCGAGACCTTTTCATACACAAGTGATACACCCGATTTCTGGAGAAGAGAAGGTGCTTTTTACCCAAGGCATGCAGGACGATTTACAGGAGAACCTGCATACTTCAAACATGTCTACAATGCTGGGGTTGGTATTTTAAAAAAAGCAAAAATGAAACCTGAGGATTTTGCGTATGCAGTTTTCCATATGCCAAACGGTAAATTTCCACAAACGATAGGAAAAAAATTAGGATTTTCAAAAGAACAAATTGAGCCGGGATGGGTAGTTCCATATATGGGAAATACGTACTCGGGTTCCTCTCCAACAGGGCTTTCTGCAACATTTGATGTATCGAAACCAGGAGATATGGTATTTATTGTTTCCTTTGGTTCAGGAGCAGGAAGTGATGCTTTTATATTTAAGGTTACCGAAAGAATAGATGAGGTTCGTAATCTTGCTCCAAAAGTACGGGAAATGCTTGATAATAATAAAATTTATCTTGATTATGGAAAATATGCAAAGTTTAGAGAAAAAATTATATTGAACGAATAACAATAGAGAAAGACATAAGACTTAAGACCACACATTCCTGGAGTAGCAGAGCTTGCTCTGCGTTTCTTTGAGTGAAACAAGTTTCAGGCTGAGAGAAAATGATAAGTTTTGTTGACAAAAAATGTAGGAGGGGTTTCCTA
>JAGMEZ010000155.1 GCA_023127905.1 Caldifarciminota bacterium | reverse complement strand
TGCTTGACCTGGTATAATTTCAGATGATTTTTGTCAAAATATAAATGGGGCTGGAATAAAGGTTGCAATTAGAAAAATCATTGCAGATATACCCATAATCTTATGTTTAAGAGAAACGACACTGATGTCATCAAGTGGGGCAGGATGTTTAATCTTTATGATTACCACTATTACAACTGCCCATAAAAACCATCCCTGCCATAGGAAACCAAAAATAAAAAGGGAAATGAAAACAACCCAGCCAATCCACTTTTGATATCTCCCAATCAACCCATACGTAATATGTCCTCCATCAAGTTGACCAATGGGAAGCAGATTGAGTGCAGTTACAAAAAACCCAATCCAACCTGCAAAAGCAACTGGATGAAGCAGTAGATCCATACCAGCAGGAATATCACCAATTACAACCTTTGAGAGTAGAGCAAAGAGTATCGAGTTGCCAAGACCAAGTCCTCCCTCCCCAACAGGGATAATCGTTGATAATTTAAGTCCAATAATTACAGCAGGAATTGCAAAAACCAGTCCGATAAGCGGTCCAGCTGCTCCTATTTCCAGAAGTGCCTTCTTATCGGGTATTGGATCACGTACTTTAATCACGGCTCCAAATGTTCCTATTATATGGGGAAAAGGTATAAAGTATGGAGGAGTTGCATCTATGCCGAGTCTTTTTGAAGCGAAGTAATGACCCAGTTCATGTGAACCAAGTATAAGGATGATTGTAAAAGAGAAGGGAATTCCTGTATATATTTTAAGAATAGGATTTACTCCCATTTGCAGAGCACCTGCAAACATGGTAGTAATAATTGTTGCTATGAAAAGAATAATATTTACAGTATATCTTATTTTCTTTAGAGGTTTTGGTTTTGGAACAAACTGAATTAGGACTTTCTTCTTCCTCCTTCTAAAAAGCGGCATAAGATTAAGTGTATCAGTTCTTTCTTTTATTCGCTTAACTGCATCCTTAAGGGGAATAATAAAATCACCGATAACAGTAATCCTGAATTGTTCGGACCCTATCTCAGAAATTGTCATTATTCCATCAAGGATAATCCGAATCTTCTCTTCCCTTTTATCACTGATATCAAACATATCTTTAGTCTCTCCGAGCTAAGCCTGTTGGGGACAAGCCCCAACGCTACTTTGAGTTAATTCCAGCCGAAAGCTAACTTCCATCCTGAGATAATCGAAGGGTATCTTCCAGCACATAGGGCTAACTTCCAATGCGCAGCATTCATTCTTTGTGGGAGTAATTGTTATTCATAGTTATTCGTAGTTATTTATAGTCATTCGTGTTTCGTCATTCGTCATTATTTGCACATTGCCACTTGTTACTTGTCACTTGGTAGTATCTATTTTTCTCCCCCGTACTGCTTCGCCTCTTCCTCTCCTCTGAGAACACGTAACGCCCCCATCGCAAGGGCTTCCATCTCATCTTCACCAGGAAGAACAATTATCTCTGCCAAGAAGTCGGTTTTTCGCTTTATGTAACCGACAACAAACTCTGAATTGGCAATGCCCCCGCTTATAACTATTGCATCAATTTTTCCTGAGAGGACAACCGCCATCTGACCTATCCATTTTGAGACCTGATAAGCCATTGCTTCAAGCACAAGTTTTGATTCCTTATCACCATGGTTGATCCTTTTCTCAACTTCCTCAACATTATCTGTTTTTAGATGCGAATAGAGCCCTGATTGCTTAAGTAGTTTTTTCATCATCTCCTTCATGGTAAACTCTCCGCTGTAACACAGTTCAATCAAGCCTATTAACGGAACCATCCCTGCCCGTTGTGGTGAAAACGGTGCCTCATCATTTGCATTGGAAGAATCTATCTGTCTTCCATTTTCATGAGCACTGACAGAGATACCACTGCCGAGATGAACAATAATAAGGTTCACATTCTCATAATTCTTTTTAAGCTGCTTTGATGCCCTTCGTGCAACAGCTTTCATATTCAGGGCATGTGAGAGGCTTAGCCGGGGTATTTCTTTTACTCCGGAAATTCTCGCAACAGGTTCAAATTCGTCCACTGAGACAGGGTCGACAAAAAAAGAAGGAATACCGATTTTCTCAGCAATACCATGAGCAAGAAAAACACCAATGTTAGAGATGTGTTCCGCCTGAACTTTTCCATTTTTTACATCGTTAAGTATCCTCTCATTTATCCTGTACGTCCCGCTTTCAAGAGGAAGAAAAGGACCACCTCTCCCTACAACTGCGCTCAGTGATTTTAGTGAAACACCTTTCTCCTCAATAAGTTCAATTATATGATTTCTTCTAAACTCATACTGGTCAAGGTGTGTTTCAAAACGACTTAGCTCATCATTACTGTGTTTTACCACCTCAACAAAAATTGGGTTTTCATCCTCATACACCCCTACCTTCGTAGATGTCCCCCCTGGATTTATAACAAGAATTTTATACATTTTCTTTCTTATCTAATTGTTTATTCATCGCAGGTTAAAGCCTGTGGCTACCCTTTTTCGAAAGAGAGTAATTTTCTCAATATCCATACTTATGAGCAATTCCATTGTCTCTGGTATCCTGTATCCAATATGCTCTGGTAGATGCGAATCCGAACCAATAGTAAGACGTACACCTCCGAGGTCTAAAAACCTTTCCACTATTTCCATACGGGGATATGTTTCCTTTGGCAGATGCCTGAGTCCCGAAGTGTTAATTTCAAGCGCCATTTCTTTTTCTATCAACATGTTAAGAATTTTATCAATGGGTTCCTTGAACTCTTCGTACGTGTAATCCCGAATACAGCTTATCCCATATCTCCGTATCATCTCAAAATGACCAAGACAGTCAAATAAACCGCTCTGTACAAGGCTATTAGTAACCTTAAAATAAGATAGAAAAGCTTCCTTCCTATTAAAACATTTAAAGAATCTCTTTGTTCCTTCATCCCCTGAAATATCAAAATCTCCCACCAAATGAACGGATCCGAGGATAAAATCATAGTCTTTATCTTCAATGAATTGCCTGATTTCATTCTCACGTTTACTCTGATAGGTTACCTCTACTCCCTTTTTAATTTTCAGTCTGCCATCATAGATACTTTGCAGTTCTGAGAGCTTCTTAGAAATTCCTTCATAATCATATAATCCATAACCTTCATCTTTCGGATCTAAATCAAGATGTTCTGTAAATGCAATTTCATTTAACCCAAGTTCAATTGCACGATTGCACACCATTTCAGGCTCAAGCTGAGAGTCACACGAATAAGTCGTATGTATATGATAGTCTACCAAATCACCCTCTCAGTGAAGAACCCTTTAGACCAACAGCAGATGGACAAATTATTTCTACGTTCTTGTACTTGAACTTTCCAGTTTTAATGTATTCATGGGCTAACATTCGAATGTGATACCCCCCAAGTGTACCTGAAATACTTCCATCAGTATTATTATGCCATTCAACCATTTTCTCACTCTCGTTCACAGCAAGGATTATGTACACATTCCCTTCTTCCATATCTGCTATATCGTCACCACTGGGATGTGGAATTGCCTTACTATCTCCGATCTCAGTATGGGAATGGTAGTCTCCAATAACATCCACAGGCAGAAGGTGAACTATTTTCTTCACCCGTGATGCTCTTCTTTCATTCGGACTGACCCATGTTTTTGCCTTCTGTGCAGTCTGGAAGGGAATTGCATACTCCACAACATACGTATCCTCACCTTTTAGACCAAGCAAAATCCCGAGTGTTTCAAGATGAAATACCTCTATGGCTGAGAGTACCATAGACCAGAAAGCTCTCTCTTTGACAATTATCTTCCTCCTCTTTTTCTTCTTTTCTTCTGATCTTTTCCCCTTAGACATCTTTCATTATTTTAAGGGATTCAAAATTAACGAAATCACTATAATGGATAATAATACTTTCTACTGTTCTTTTATAAATGTCCCCTTCCTTTGAATGGGTATAAATCATATGGACAATCTCAAAAGGCAATCCAATCTCACTCGCAAGATTTGCTCCACTTACCGGATGCCTGAGTAAAACTCCTATCTTTGATTTTCGGAAACCTTCACCCGAACGTTCATATTCTAACAATTTTCCAACATCGTGGAGTAACCCACCTGCAATCAAATAATCTCCATTTATCGACAGTGTCTTATAAGACAACTGCAACACTTCGGCAATTTTTAATGCACAGTTTGTAACTGCTCTTGTGTGCTCAATTATATTAATTTTAATATTTGGGATTAAAAGGGTAAAGGGTATCTTAAACAAGTCTTCCTCTTTCCATCCTCCAAGTTCAATTGCCCGTTTCCAGACCTTTGTGGTTTTATCCTGTAAATCCTTCTCTTTTATAAGTTTTATTTCAGGAAAAATCTCTATTAATTCCACATCTTTCTCCTTGTTGTATGAACAAGAAAAGAAGCAATAACTATTTTTATTGTATCTCCTGGTATAAAAGGAAGTATCCCTAATTTTACTGCATTCAAAAATCCACTTTTGAGAAATATGGAAAGATGGAGTATTCCTGTAAGATAGATAACAAGGAGTCCCAAACACATCGCTACGACTGTGGATAAAATTCTCTTTCCTGTTCTTTTGAACACTAAAGAAATAATTGATGGAGCAATAAGAAAACCTATGATATAACCTCCAGTTGGACCAAGGATTCTCGTCATTCCTCCGAATGCTCCTGCAAAAACTGGTAAACCTGCTGCTCCTGATAAGACATAGAGCAATGTTGAAAGTGTACCGTACCTTTCGCCAAGAATGATTCCACATAGAAGTACAAATAAAACCTGCAACGTTATTGGAACAGGAGTAAATGGTAATGGAATGTACACAAATGCTCCGACTGCAATAAGCATAGCAAATATAAAACTACCAATGAGCATCATAATCTCATTTGGTATCTCTATCCTTTTACTTAGGACCGCTTTTACAGTGTACAAATTTCCTCCTTTCTGCAGCGAAGTCCGTTGGGGACAAGCCCCAACGCTACTTTACTCTTTTCCATTTGTTAGACCGTTGCGAAGCAACCAATTTCCGTTCATTGCAGATGAACCCATTTCATTCTATAAGAACTCAATCACCGTCCCGAAGGGACATTTCCTCCTTACTCCTTACTCCCTACTCCCTACTACATCTTCCTACTTCTCCACGCTTGTGTCTATCTGTGCTTTTTGGAGCTTCCCAGAATAATCAACGTAAATAGTCTTTATCTCGGTAAATATCTCATATACAGTGAGCCCACCTTCTCTGTGTCCATTACCTGTATTCTTCACTCCTCCAAAGGGAAGATGGCATTCAGCTCCAATAGTTGGTCCATTTATATACGTAATCCCCGCCTCTATTTCCTCAGCTGCCCTCATAGCAAGATTAACATTCTTTGTATAGATCGAGGAGGATAAACCATAAATAGTATCATTCATTATCTCTATTGCATCTTCAAACGTATTGAATTTAATAATAGAGAGTACTGGTCCAAATATCTCTTCTTGTTCAATCCTCATACCAGGCTTCACATCTTTAAAAATGGTCGGTTTATAAAACCATCCATCTGCACACTCTCCCTCTTCATAAAATTCACCACCAATCACAAGTTTGGCTCCTTCATCCTTCCCAATCTGGACATAATTATGAATAACTTCCCTCTGCCCCTTGTTTATCACAGGTCCCATCTCAACAGTCTCATCAAGACCATTTCCTATCTTTATCTTTTTTACTCTTTCCACAAGCATCTCAATAAACGTATCATAGACTTTTTCACTAAGAATTAATCTGGACGTCGCAGTGCAACGCTGCCCTGTTGTCCCGAAGGCTCCCCATAGAACACCTTCAAGTGCAAGATCCAAATCAGCATCTGAGGTAACAATCTGTGCATTCTTTCCACCGAGTTCAAGCGATACTCTTTTTAGTGTCTTTCCGCAAACCTCTGCAATGCGGCTTCCCACTTCTGATGAACCGGTAAATGACACAACACCGATATCAGGGTGTGCAAGCAGCGCTTCTCCTACTTCTCTTCCTGCTCCATGAACAATATTAACTACACCTTCTGGAATACCTGCCTCCACTAATATCTCAATAAGTTTTGCAGACGTAGCAGGCGTAGCACTTGCAGGCTTAATAACTACAGTGTTTCCCGAAAGAAGAGCAGGAATCACTTTCCAGCAAGGTATAGCCATGGGAAAATTCCAGGGTGTTATCAAACCTGCCACACCAATAGGTTTTCTGACGGTGTAACATAATTTGTTCGAAAGTTCCGAAGGTGTGGTTATACCAAAAAGCCTTCTTCCTTCTCCAAAGGCATAATAAGCAGTATCAATTCCTTCTTGAACATCACCCCTCGTTTCCTTGATGACCTTTCCCATTTCTCTCGTTTCAAGTTTTGCAAGTTCCTCTTTTCTCTCAACCATAATATCACCACAGCGGCCAAGTATTTCGCCCCTTTTGGGGACGGGAACTTTTTTCCAGAACTTAAAAGCATTTTTTGCAGCTTCAACTGCTTTCTCTATATCTTTTGGGGTCGATTTGGGGAAAATGCCAACAATTTCATCCCAGTTTGCTGGATTTCTGTTTTCAAACGTCCTCTTTGATTCAGAATCAACCCATTCTCCTCCTATAAAATTTTTATAAACCTCTGCCATCATACCTCCTGTTTATAGCATTAAATTTATAGAAATTTACTCTTCAACCTTAGCTCACAACTGTTGAATTTTTAACATGGTGGTGAGCATAACAATAAAAAAAACCAATGTCAAGCCTTTTTCTTTTTTTCATTTTCCCTTCCACTTAAAATGGAAACAAATCCAATTATTGAAAAGAAAAGAGGATTTATTATCGGTTCCTGTGTATGACCGCTAAAGAAGCTTGCAACATACATCGCAACAAGTGCAAAGAAAAAAGCACATCCAATATCCCTCCAGTAACGATTCCTGAAAATTGTGATACAATGCTTAAAAAGCATTATGGATAGATAAATATAACTTGCAAAACCGAAAATCCCACTCTCCATGTATACCTGCAAATAATCTGAGTGCCAGGAACCTCTATCTTTTAAAAAAGGAGAAACAACCGAATAAGTACGTGGTCCGAAACCCAAGAATGGATTTCGTGTAATGAGCGATCTTGCCCCCTCCCATATAGTAAACCGTCCTGACGTATGTGAAAAAGGCTGAGTAAGGGTCATAAACCGATCTCGTATATTTTGTAAAAATGCAATACACACTCCAATAAGTGTAGTGATATATACAAACAGCCACCGTTTCCTCTTCAGACCAACTATGATAATTACCGGAATAATACCAAGCCACTGTGCTCTTTCCTGAGCAAATATAAGACCAACAGTCGTAATTCCTAAAACTAAAAAAGCGATATACTTTTTCGGGAAAATACGTCTATTATCAGCAAGTGCAAATGATAGGCAGAATACAATCATAGTATACTCAGCAAATCTGGTAATTCCTCCTGCCGTACATTGTGCCTTCTCTGCAAAGTTGTAAACAATAACACGTGTTACCCCATATACTGACGCTATTGCTCCAGCATAAATAATTATTGTTATGTATCGAATAAGAAGAACGTCTTTATTTTTATCATCATGAAAATTTGTTATGGCAAAATAAATGAGCGAAAAGAAAATACCCGTTTGGAGTTCCTTAAGACTCAGCAGTATGTCTACTGAGGTAAAACAGGAAATCGATCTTATAAAAAGGTAGATGATAACAGGAAAATCAAGGGAACTCTCAACAAATTTTCGCTTGGATATCCATTTATAAATCCAGAACAAAATAATAATTAGTGCAAAACCTTGAGCTAATGTATTGGAGAATATGAGTGAAGCGAAGAATAGATAAAAGAGATATTCAGAAAACCTATTAGACCATCTCATCTAAAACTCACTCTTTATTCTCCTCCATATCTTTTCGAGTTCTACTGTTTTATTCATCTTATCAAGTATCTCAAGAGATTTATCATAATAGTTTAATGCTTCGATATTTGCATATGCCTTTTTTGCCTTATCACCTGCCTCAATCGAATAATAGAACGCCTTCTCCCAGTTCTGTCCCCTATAATAATGGTGTGTGAGTAAACCAAGCACTTCCTCTACTGCTTTTCGGTATTTTTTCTCGATAAAGTCAGCAACCATAATATGAATTTCTCTTTTTCTCTTGAAGGAAAGACTATTGTATGATACTTCCTGAGTTAAAATGTGTTTAAAGATATACTGTTCCTCTTTCTCCATTTTCTGATGTAATAGAAGGTCAAGATTCTGGAGAGATAAAAGATATCCTTTTAATTTCTTCTTATCCTCAGAATATACACCTTCCAATGTAGAGTAGTCAAATTCTCTTCCTATCACTGATGCCGTTAACAGTACCCTTTTTACTTCTGACGAAAGCCTGTCAATACGGCTCATAATCACTCCTTGGATGGTATCAGGAATCTCAAATTTTTGAAGATTCTCTGGAAAAACCCACTCTCGGTGTACCTTCTTAAGAATTGTTCTTTCTATTAATGACCTTATGAGTTCCTCAATGTAAAATGGATTACCCTGCGTTTCATTTTTTATGAAGTCAACAAACACCCGACTTGGTTCCTTAATTCCGAGTAGGGATGATATAAGATATTGAACTTCTTTCTCTTCAAGTTCTGTAAGAACAATTTCCTTATGATGATTATAATTTGTAAATCCCCACTTTTCCTTTACAGGACGGGTTACCACTATTATAAATATTGGAATATCCTTCATATTTCTGGCAATGTAGTTTAGCAAATCACAGGATGCAGTATCTGCCCAGTGAAAATCTTCAAGTACCAGTAAAAGTGGTTCTTTCTTTCTCTTTTTACCTGTTCTCTTCGAAAACAACAGAAGCTCAAGGACAATATCAAATAACCTCTGTTTCCTGAGTTTGGCATCAATTGAGCTTGTCAATTTTGTCTCTTCGATATCAAGATCAAGTAGTTCACCAACAATGGGTGACCATTCACATAATGAAGGATTTACATTTTTCATAAAATCTTCAACTGTTTTCTTTTTCTCTTCGTCTTTAACGATCTTCTCAAGTTCCATAAAAGAAGCTATTGGTTCTTTCCATGGATGATATGAAATGGGCTTGCCATAAAATTGACAGCTTCCCATAGCAAACTCATAACCTTTTTTAAGCCACAGATCTATAAATTCCCTCGTAAGTCTCGATTTTCCAAGACCCGCTTCACCTGATATCGTTACAACAAAACCCTTCCCCTTCTCAATCCTTTTAAGAACCAACTTCAGTGCTTTTAATTGATGCTCCCTCCCAACAAAAACCTCCGACTCGCCACCACGTAACCTTTTAAATGGAACAATTTTTTCCCTCACCGATTGAACCCTGTAAATCTTTAACGGTTTCTCCTTGCCTTTCAATTTGACTGTTTTAAGACTCTCTAATTTAAAAACATTCCTTACTTTTTTGTACACATTATCCGACACAATAATATCATCATCTTTCGCCTTAGCAAGCAATCGTGCTGCAAGATTAACCTCATCTCCCATCACTGTATATTCCTTTCTTTCACTGGAACCAATATTTCCTGCAAAAACAAAACCAGCATTTATACCAATACTCATCTTAATATCCAAAGTTTGCGACCATACACTTGAGAGAATCTCATATGCACAGTTTACTGCCCGTTCTTCATCATCCTCATGGGCGAAAGGAACACCAAAAAGAACCATCACGTTATAACCCAGACAGGCAAAATCAATTTTATCAATAGAACCATCGTATCTTTCAACAATACTTTCCAGTTCCGAAAAATATCGGTGTAGGTTAACCATTGCTTTATCATCATTATCAAAATCGAATCCGTGAAAATTTAGGAAGAGAACAGTAACCTTTCTATGTTCACCCCAGACCTCAAGATTAAAAGGAGATTCTATTATCTTATTGAAAAGAACTATATTAATAAAAGGTTTCAGTTTTCTTATCCCTTCGATAAGTTTCTCCTTCTTCTCCTCTTGCATACCATATCTCTTGATTTTCCTGACACCTACATCTGTTTTGACCCTTTTAACCAGGTACTTGCCTTCCTTTTTCTTATCAATTTCAACCTTTCCTTTAACAACTTTATGAAAATCCTCACTGAGAACTACCTCACCAGCCTTTCCCCTCTCCTCCAATGCGGCAATCTCATTCGTAGTATTTCCAACGGCAAGATAAAATAGACCTACATCTTGCATACCTGTACTTAACAATCTAATTTTACCAGTATGAAGCGTTATATGAACTCTCAATGGAAAAACTCCTCTTGAGGTTTTCACCTGGCTGAACTCTTGTAGAACCTCCTTCATCTCCCAGGCAGATAGAAGTGCTCTGGATTCCTTATCGTCTTTTTTCCCTTTCTCTGCATAGTAAAATGCCGAAAGTGCATCACCACTGAAATGATATAAGTCTCCTCCATTCATGAAAATAATGTCAAGTAAATGAGAAAAATAACTGTTAACAATTTCCGTAATTTCTTCTGCTCCTTCTTTTCCAACCCTGGAGAGCTTTTCCGAAAGTGCAGTAAAACCTGTGATATCTGCTATAAGGATTGCACATTCCTTTGTTATTCCGTCTACCAAAGCACTATCTTCTTTCATTAATTGTTCAAATATAGCAGCGGGAACATATAAAGCAAGACTTGAAAATAATGAACGAAGTTGAACCGTGCTTTTTATTCCTTTATCTGATAAAAACCTCTTTAATTCTGCGTTTTTCTTTTTCATCATCCATCCATTCTACAGTCGATAAATATCTACATAATATAAATTCTTTCTATTGTCAAGACAAAACAAGAACACAATTATCTGTTTTCTGTCATTCCTATTATCCCGAGGTTTTCTCCTACTCTTTCCCCTGATTTCCTATATGAGAAGAAGAGGTCATCTCTACTATAAGTACAAATTTCCGGTATAAATATTTTCCCCACGCCACATTCTTTCAACTGGTCCCTTACAATATTCCATATATTAAGGTAGATGTTTTTTCCCTTTTCAACAAAATATTCCCACCTAAACCTATCAAGTAACTCCACTCCAACTTCATAGCAACAGGGACCTATAGACGGGCCAAAGAGTGCTTCAATGTCTTCGGCTTTTATGTTAAAAGATGTACAAATTTTCATTACTGCCTTTTTAACAACTCCTTTCTCAGAACCTCTTCTCCCGGAATGCACCACTCCAATAACTCTCTTAGAGCGTGAATAAAGAAAAACAGCAAGACAATCTGCTGTAAAAACACCAAGAAAGAGACCTTCTTTATCTGTAATCATTCCATCGCCAACTACTTTGTTAAAAGGCTCCCTTACAATATTTACAATATCTGAATGAATCTGCTTTGTATATACTATATCTCTTTTATCAAGTGAAATAATATTAAAAAATTTATCTCTATTAAGCTTCACATTTTCTCTATCATCCCCTCTTCCATTATGTAAATTCAACGTATTATAAGGCGGTGGACTAACTCCGCCAATCCTCGTTGAATAATAAACCTCAACACCTTTCCATTCATCAAATGAAAGGTAACATATATCATTTTTTTCTTTACATCTCCAGAACCTGAACTCTTTTTTATCCATTAATTATTTGCCATAAAAGATCGTTCATCCTGTTAATGAAATTAAAATGCGGAGGACAAATTTCACAGATAAGCAATGATAACTATTTCGAATTAATAAAGTTTCTCTATCTTCAAGAGATGTAACTGTACTTCTTTCCTGTTCCTGTATTTAGATTCTTTTAAGTGATAAAATATAGAATAGACTTTCTTTCCCATCTCTATACTCTTAACTGCATCGGCTTGCCCGAAACCAATAGCTTCAAATACAATATTGTCTTCCCGTACCTTTATTTTTAAATGATCTTTTCCCACAATTCTTGGATAACCAACAAAATCAACATTCTTAGTTAAAAAAATAGGCTGTTTGTTTCCCACACCAAAAGGTTCAAGCATCTTAATTTCTGAAAGTAATATTTTATCTATCTCCTTGAAGGTTAGTTCACAATCGCTTTCTATCGTTTTTACTAAATCCTGTTCTTTTAACTGTTCTCTTACAATATTGTTAAATGCAGTACGGAAACCTGGAATCATATCTTTGTCAATTGTAATTCCGACAGCATAACGATGTCCGCCATATCTAATCAGATATTCTTTGCACCTTTCAAGCGCATCGAGAATTGAAAATGATTTTATGCTCCTTCCTGAACCTTTTCCGAATTCACCTGCTGTCGATATTAGAATAGTCGGTCTGGAATATTTCTCTGCTATTTTTGACGCTGCAATTCCTACGACTCCTTCATGCCAGTCCTCCTTCGCAAGTACAATACCATTGATTCCCTTATCATATTCCTTCTCTTTAATTATTTCAATGCTTTCTTTCACTACTTTTCCGTGAAGTTCCTGCCTTACCTTATTTGATTTATCAAGAATCGTTGCATACTCCCATGCGCGTTCCCTTTCCTCAGTTAGTAATATCTCAACTGTTTTAACAGCAGAATCAAGCCTACCACTTGCATTTAATCGTGGACCCAGGATGAAACCTATCTCGTAAGCACCGATTGCACCTTTCTTCAATCCAGACCTCTGAATAAGAGCTAAAAGACCGGTTTTTTCTGTCTTATTGAGCATATCAATTCCTTTCTTTGCGAGTATCCTATTCTCACCATTTAATGGAACAACATCTGCTATTGTTCCAAGCGCAACAAGGTCAAGATCTCTGAAAATTTCACTTCTTTCTTTCCCTATCTTAAAAAAAAGTGCATCAATAAGTTTAAATGCTACACCAACACCAGATAATTCCAGATATGGATAATTTTCTCCATCTCTTTTTGGGTTGATGACTGCAAATGCATCCAGTAAATTTCTCTTTGGAGTATGGTGGTCGGTAACGATAACATCTATCCCCAACTCTTCAGCAAGTTGGATTTCTTCTACTGCATTTATCCCGCAATCGACTGTTATTATAAGCTTGAAACCCTCATTTTTTATACTTCTTAGACCTTTCTTTGATAAACCATAACCCTCCTTTAGTCGATGAGGAACATAATAGAATGGATGTGAATTACATTTTTGAAGATTTCTCACAAGAAGGGCAATTGAGGAAGTTCCATCAACATCGTAATCTCCATAAATAATAATTGGTTCTTTTCCTCTTATTGCTCGAATGATTCGATCGGTAGCCTTATCCATATCCCTGAAAAGGAATGGGTCGGAAAGTTTATCCAAAGACGGTGATAAAAAATCCTTTATCTGCTTAACACTCCTGTATCCTCTATGAATCAAAATTTTAATAATGGGAAGAGAAAGTGAAAGCTTTTTTTGAAGTTCTCTAATGTCCTCGCTCGTCATCCTCGGCTATGTAAAAATTATAA
>JAGMEZ010000154.1 GCA_023127905.1 Caldifarciminota bacterium | reverse complement strand
CTGGTCTTGGACCAACAAGACTCATGTCATTTTTAAGAACATTAATGAGTTGCGGAATTTCATCTAAGTGTGTAATTCTTAATAGCTTACCAATGCGCGTAACTCTCTTGTCGTTTTTATTATCCGCCCAGACAGGTCCTGTTTTTTCTTCTGCTTTATGCATCATTGAACGAAACTTTATTATATTAAATATCTTTTCATTCTTTCCAACCCTTTTTTGCAAATAAAAAATAGGTCCTTTACTGCTAATCTTAATAGCAATGGGGATTAGAACAAAAATAGGTAAAGTGATTGTAAGGAAAAAGAGTGAAAAGACTATGTCTATAATTCTTTTTACAAATCCGTACCATCCGTCGAGCGGTGCCTGTCTCAAAACGAAAAACGGCATACCATTCAAATCAAGAGCATGTACCTTGGATATCATTATTTCAAACATATCCGGTACAAATAGAAAGTTAATATGAAGATCCCTGCAGTGGAGGAGAACTTCTTTAATCTCTTTATGTCTTTCAAAAGGGAAAGCCATAACTACAAACTCTATATTATAATTTTTCACCTTCTCTGAAATGCGTTTTATTTCACTGTTAAATGTACCTTCACCATTTATTTTTATATTTTTGACTACCTCAACAATTTCAAACCCGAGTTCATTATCCTTTCTTATTACATCTATAGCTTTTTGTAAAATAGGATTTTCTCCAACGATGAGGATACGGCTAAGGAATTTTCCTTTCTTAAAAAGGTATGTTCTTAGAGCGCGAAAAATCAATTTTTCAACGGTGACGAAGATATGGATGAAAAAGAACGCAAATATTAGCGCAACACGAGAATAGGAAAACGGGCGGTAGAAGAAAGACATCGCAAGTGCAATTACTATGGAGATTAATGTGTTTCTGAAAATATCATAGAATTGTTCAGGAAGAGGGTAAATTTTCTTTGTGTCATAAGCACCGGCAAAATATCCTACAAGGATCCAGATTACAATAATTTGCATTGAAATAAGCATAAAGTAGTGGAATGAAAGGAACCCTTTACTTGTTAAGAAAAAGATATCTGAGAACCTCACTCGATACGCGAGTGTGAAGGCAGAAGAGAGTGCAATAAAATCAAGTATAATTGCGGTTAGAAAAAAAACTGTATCCTTAGTTCCACTTTTCATAATCGTCTTTTTAGTATAGACTAAGAAAGGGGTTTATTCAAGAGAAAAAATCGTTTGTTTGACTACCTAAATATGTTCGTTTAATTATCTTGTTTGTTTGGAGTGTTAATTCGATGGAAACTTCCATCCTTTATCTGTTTTATAATCTGTATTTTGTCTTTCCCTTATTATTTTATTTTTTTATCACTACAAGTTTTTCACTAAAACTCATTCCTTCTGTATTTACAGTTAAAAAATAGATTCCGCTTGAATGAGGAAGTTCGAATTGAAACTCGGTTCTAATTGATTCAATTTGTCCCTTCTTTCTTAATACTCTTCTACCTGTGATATCGTTAAGGGTTAAAAGAACCATTTTCCCTTTCATTCTCTTTTGTGTGTAACAGGTAATTGAAATTTGAGAACCACAGGTTGCCATTGAAGGCATATTCACTGTAATCCCAGAATTTTTCGTTTCTTTCTCTTCATTGATGCCTGGCGATAAATCGTACACATATAAACCTGAGTGCGTTGCTGCGTAAAGATGCAAAGTATCAGAGCGGCTCATGGCAAGGTCATTTACACGCAAATCACCGAGATTCTCATTTATTTCTACCCAATCGTCACCTCCATTTGTGGTCATTATAACCCCATATCCTGAATCAGCTGCAAAGACAACCTGGGAATTTAATGGACTATCCAATACAGAGGTGATGTATACCCAGAACCATGAGACATTCCAGTTTGTTCCGCCGTCTGTTGATTTATAGACACCATCTGACCAACTCCCACCATCGAGAGCAGCATAGATAGGGTTGCCAATTAAAGCACCTGTCATTGAGACACATGATAAATTTACAGAATTAGATTTAACCCAGTAGTTTCCGGTACTCCTGTAATAGATGCCTGTTCTGGTCCCAGCCAACGGAGAATGGTCTCCAGCAAAAGGCTCAATACGAAATACTGAAATTACATTCATATCACCAAGGCTGTCAGAATATGGAAACCAGGTTTGACCCTCATTGGTGCTTTTCCATACTCCTCCAGATGAATCAAGACCAGCATACATATGACCTTGTGGACAGATAGGAATTTCAATAGATGTAGGCCAGGAGAAAAAGTTAAGTATGCCGAAACTTTCTCCAGCGTTTAGTGAACGGTAGATGCCATCAGAATAACTCCCAATTCCCATAACAGCAAATGCAGTATCTGTATAAACTGGATGGAAAAGAATCTCTCTTGCTGGTATTCCTGATGGTACTGTTTGCCAGGTTGAGCCTCCATTTGTAGTGCGATAGATAGTAGAATTGGCTGAAGCAAGAATGGTATCAGGGCGATCAGGATGCACGTCAATTGCCTGTACATTTAGACCATCAAGACCTATAAGTGTCCATGTTCCTGATGAAAGTGCGAGGGGGATAAAGAAGGAAACAAAAATTACAAACATAATCTTACATGTTCCTTTCATGAATGCCTCCTTTTTTTGGATCTTGTAATTATTGACACTAAATGTTCTCCTTGTCAAGGATTATTTTTTGATGAATTTGCTTTAATGAATTTTACAGTTTGGAAACTATATCTAAATTATGTCAAGATAAAGGCTTGTCTCTCAATTTTGCACCGCACTGGTAACATTTCTCTTCCTCGCTAATCGGTTTTCCACTAACAACTTGCCTTCATCCTCACATGCTCGATAGATGGAGCATGCACGCTTATTAGAACGAGAATTTAACAACCTTTGGTTTTACCAGTTTTTCAAAGTCTTTATATGCCAATCTAATTAGTTCTGTGTGGGAACCTGCGTTGAATGTAATCTCTTTGTCTTCTGACAAACTTTCTGCTGCAAAAACTTCCATTCCATAAAGATTCCCAAAGGGTGGCATAGCACCGACATCGCACTCCGGAAATATGTCTTGAAATTCTTTTTCACTGGCAAGTTCAACCTTGCTCGCTTCAATGGTCTTTTTCAAAAGATCGAAATCTACTTTATAGGAAGCAGGAAGAACAGCCATTGCCATTTTACCATCGATCTTGATCATTACTGTTTTAGCCAATTCCTTTCCCGGGATGTGAGCGGAACTCGCAATTTCTTGGGCTGTATATGCCTGCGAATGACTGATAGTCACGTATTTAATGCCTTGGCTGTCCAGGAAATCCTTTAATTTTTTTACTGGCATGATAGCCTCCTTTAAATTTATCAATCAATAATGTTTTTGATCTGACAAGTTACTGCTATACCTAATTCGTTTATGTTAGAAATCAGTTGGTTATAATGATTTAACTCTTATTGTTCTTTTAGTCTTTACTGTAATTAAAATAATACCCCAAACCAATGTATATGTCAACATCTTTTAATAATTTCTGAAGGTAACATTACCATTAGAAAAGTGGGTAACAAGTAGGTTTGTTCCTACAATCTGCGGATTTAATAGATTATTAGAAGTCAGCCCGAAGCTCGGCATTTGCAGAATGGATTGTCTTCTTATCCGGTTTGTTTATGCCATTGTAAGAAATGTTCATTGAGAAAAAACGTGAAATAGAGATTGCTGCTCTGATTTTCCAATCTGTTGTGATTCCAATGGGATAAATACTCTGTACATCATAAGGGAGATCATTTTTATTCAGTGATGTTGAGTTTTTCGTAACCGCAAAGGCAGTATTGATTATTGCATTGTTTTTAATTAAATATTCAAAAGAGGGTGAAAAACCTTCATTTTTTATAGTAATGACGCCGAGGTTGCTGTACCATAATGGTTCTTCTATCTTGATGTTACCTGTTGTTGCTTTAATACTGACTTCAAGGTTATTTAAGATATAGTGAGAATATTCAGGGGCGAATTCTTCCTTTCTCTCATTTTTCTCAAGACCTTGTGCAACGCTTTCCTCGATGATTCTCTTTTTTGAATACTCAAACGCTATTTTACTTTTTTCTGTTAGATATTGCTCAATACGAAATTCATTCCTATCATAATAATTTCTTTTCGCATTTGAAAGTTCGTTATTTAGACATTTTTGAAAATAAAAAGAATAAGAAAAGGATGTTGATTTAAGAGGGTACAGGGAAATGTTTCCATCAAGAGATTGTTTCCCTTTTACGGTAAGGGAGTCATCCAGAAATTTGTCAAGTTGCATTGTGTATATAGGCAGTTTTTCATGTCCTTTATTCTCTTCAGTAATACTTGCAGTGAGGTTGAATCTGAGAATTGTAACTGGTGTCATCCTCACTCTTAAGTATGTCATAAGAGCTGTTACAGGATTTCCTTCTCCAATTCGCTCGATTTTTCTTTTATAGTTACCGAGGGTATCAGGGAAGTACTGTCCTGTGAAATTGTCTTTACTGTAATCACCGGTTCCCTCTTCCACTTCATAATAAATTTCGTTGAATAGAATAGAATTCTTGCCTGTAACAGAATAGTTCGTCTCAATATCAAGATGTCTCTTTATTGGAATAAAATGAGTTGCGAATTCAATGAGTAGTAATTCGATGTTCTCGCCTGGAAACTGCTGGGTATATCTTTTCTTTCGTGAGGTTACGTTGAGATTCCCTTTGAAAATATTCATTTCATCTGTTACAAAAGAGAGATTTTTCGTAATTGTGCTTGATTCCCTTTCATAAATATCTTCGATTATATTGAATATTTCATCATACCTTTTACTATAACCGACTGAGAGCTTTGATTTTTTTAATAAGAGAAATCCAAGTTCTCCTCCACCCTCTCTCCATCTTTTATTTCTCGTTTCACTTCTTAATTCCTCTTTGACATGAACCTCAGGCAGCAGCTTCCAGACAGAATATGATACAGTTATCAATTTTTTCTTGACACCATTAAGCAGTGTATCACCGTTTATCGTTACAATGCTCGAGGAGATGTTCACATTTGGAAGATTCCTTTTTCTCAGAGAAAAAAAACCTTCTTTAAGGCTTGCATCTATATTTTCCCTTTTTAATAACGATATGCTTGCTTTAGTGAAGAAGAAATTTTCTTTATTATATGTAATTTTACCATTTTTAATCTCTTCCAAACCTGTTGAGCGTTGTAAAATCCACATTTCTTCAAAATTCACTTTATCCAGTATTGAAAGAGGATTAAAGTTACTGTTTCTGTACTGATAGTTCCCCAGTAAACTCATGTCACCCCATTTTGATTTTACGATATTCAGATCACCGTTAATGAGGGTAAAGTATCCTTTATTGTTATTATCATCAATCGGGGAGAGGATGTTTTTGTC
This sequence comes from Caldifarciminota bacterium, assembly GCA_023127905.1. Taxonomy (GTDB): domain Bacteria; phylum Hydrothermota; class E44-bin80; order E44-bin80; family E44-bin80; genus JAGMEZ01. The sequence goes on along the minus strand of JAGMEZ010000154.1, from coordinate 2,992 downwards.
ATAATCAGAACCGAAGATTTCACCATTGAGTTTTAATTTTTCCCCGTCATCAAAGCCAATATCAAAGCCAATATATTTTTCACTTTCAGGAAGTGATATCTTTATCTTACTCGAATAATCACCATTGCTTATCCCCGTGTAAATGAATCCGGAAAGGGAGTCACTGTAAACATAATCACCGTTTCCAACACCTACATATGTAAATGAGACGTCCCATTCTCCGTTTTTATATCCTCTATAGACATAGAATGAATCGATAAAACTGTAATCTCCTTTTCCTTCGCCCATATAGATACCACTATCCATCCAGTTCATCGTTGTATCATCTCCGACTTGAGCGAGGAATTCCTTTTTATCCTTTGTAAGTTCAAAACCTTCGGTCTGGTCAATTTCATCTTTGTCACGGATAAAAACCCCCCCTACGTAATAATTTTGTTTCTTATAATTTACCCTTGTTGCATAGATATTCCTTCTAAATCCAATTCTTGTGTACTGGAAATATACAACGATATCACTTTCTTCTGTGATCAATCTTTTCGACGAAAAGGTTATCTGCGAAAGATTGTAATCTATTGTATAATCATTTTTCTCTCCTCGTCTCATAAGCAAACCATCAAGATATACAGTTTCGCTTCCAGCCAAAACTACAATATCTTCTTCGGCTTCCGGGCTTTTAAGCTGATATGGTCCCTGTTTGCCTTCTATTCCTTTTATATATTCTGAATTAAATTTTCCTCTGGGTATACCAAAAGATATATTTGCATCTACCGATTCTCTTTTTATTTTTCCCGTTACACCAAGAAGGTCTCTTTCTATTATTGGAGTTGTTGCAGTACTATAATTTAATTTGTAATCGCCGAATGTTGCTCCTATGTTTTTTCCTTTTATAGTAACGTATATCCTATCAAGTTCTTCAAGGGATTCTGTTACGCCTTCTGGTTCAAGCGGAGTGTTTTCGTCTGAAAGAACACCGCTGATTGAAAGACCCTCTGAAATTTCACCTGTTATGTTTACCTTAAGTGACTGATCAAAAGAGAATCCGGTTGATGAATTCATACCAATGCTGAATGTCTTCGCTCCACCAAGGATAATTTCTGTTCTTTCAGAATCTTTAATTTGATCACTTGAAATTTCTTTCTCTATTTTCACAGGCATTCCTTTCAAAAATGAACCTATACTTCTTCTTTTATACTCCTGTTGTAGATTAAATGGAAAAAATTTATATGAAATTGTGACTCTTTCTTCCTTTTTAAGCGGTTCAAAGAAGAATATTGTTCCGTTTTTTGAATTTAGAAAGTAATCCCTTTCACTTTCAAGTGAAAAACTGTCTTTTAATACAATTACTGAATTCGTTAGTATAAAAATATCGGGGAGATTGTAAGGACCCCTTTTATCCTCGCCTTCTATAATAATTCTTCTTGAAGAAATGCTTATTGAATTATTTAGGAGAGGTTGATTATTCTTTTCCGGGGATATCTGAATCAGGAGAACTATAAATAATCTTAAAAACATCTATTCTTCTTTCCTCAGGATTAAGGACATAGAGCCTTTTGTTTATAATTAAAATTTTCCCCCCAGAAATTTCCTTCGAGATTAATTCTTCTTTTTTGCTATTCTTAGATATGAATGTGATACCATTTTTAGAGTTAATGAAGAGGTTATCCTTTCCATCGAGAGCAAGGGAGATTGGAGAATTCACATTAATAATTAGTCTTTCCAATGGATTGTATAAATGGAAAATTTCTATCCTGTTATTTTTTGTATTCGCAAGATATATAATATCTTTCTTAAACAAAAGAGAACCGCTGTCACCTTCCATTATCCCTTCGTCAAATAAAAAACCACTAATTATTTTTTCGGTTCCTGAAAATATGGAAATATCTCTTATATCACTGTAGATTACTGCAAAAAAACCTTTTTCTGAGGTACTAAAAAAAAGAGGTCGGGCCTCAAGAATGAAACCTTTATCTAAAACCAATTCTCTCTTCACAGTCCAAATTTTCCTGTTCATCCTATCAAGTAAGAAGATATCGAAACCATCCGTACTTATGTCCACAATTTCACAGGGATAAATCCTTCCAATATTCATCTCTTCTACTTTTTTATTATCTCCAACACGAATAAGTCTCCTACCATTTCCAATGATATAAATATTTCCTCTTATATCGCAAACAAAGTTCTCAGGAGAAAATTGATGTATATCGATTGATATCTTCAAGTCGAGCTGTAAATCAACAGGTAAAGGTAAATCAATATTTTTTGTATTAATGGATACTTTTGTGCAGGAGATAAAAAGGAAAAGTATGAGGGTATTACTGAATATAGCTTTTGCTTTCAATCCTGTCTTGCTCAATATCTTTGAATATTTTTTCATCAACTTTTGTTGGATAGTTCCCATCGAAGCAGGAAGTGCAAAAAAATCTAAATTCCTTCTTGTCACCTATTTGAAGGGAACTGAGAAGTCCATCCATTGTCTGATATATCAGTTCATCACATCCAATGCTTACCTTTATTTCATTAATAGGCTTTTCCTGTGCAATAAATTCCTTTTTCATCTGCATATCTATGCCGTATAAACAGGGGTATCTTAGTGGTGGTGAATATGATGCAAAGTAGACCTCACGAGCTCCTGAAGTTCTTATGAGGTTAACAATCTCTTTTGATGTATTTCCTCTCACTATACTATCATCAACGAGCAGGACCTTTTTGTTCTTGACGACACTTTTTATTGTATTGAGTTTCATTTTTACTGCAATTTGCCTTTCAGATTGTGTTGCCATTATGAAGGTTCTTCCGATATATCTATTTTTAATTAACCCCTCACGGTAATCTACACCGAGCTCCCCGGCAAGTGAGAGCGCAGCTACTCTTGAGGTATCGGGAATTGGAATGACAACATCCGGTTTTAGATTTGTTTTTTTCACTTCCTCTGAAAGCTTCTTTCCAAGTCTAAATCGTGATTCATAAACACTTATTCCATCAATAATTGAAT
>JAGMEZ010000153.1 GCA_023127905.1 Caldifarciminota bacterium | reverse complement strand
TTTCTTTATAAATGCTAAAGGCTCCTTCTCTATTTCGAAGTGCTCTGAAGCATTTACCACCAGCACAGGTATGGTATCGATCGCAAATAATGATTCCAAGTTTAATATTTTCTTTCATCTCTTTCTCCTATCTAACAAGTCCCCCTTTCCCAAAAGGGAATTAACCCCTAAACGCGAAAGTTATTTCATACCGTACCAGGGTTCGGAGGAGAAGTCTGAGTCAAATATCTTTTTATCCTCCTCATTCTTTATCATCTTTCCTGTTTCTTTTGCTAACTCAATATATTTCTCATATTCGGGTTTCTCTCCAGCTGCAGCGTATGCTCTTGCCATTGCTTCGTAAGCATAGGCAAGATCAAAATCCACAAATTTATTCTTTTCTGTCAACTCCATACATTCCTTTGCATGATAGAATGCTGGCTCTTGTCTGTTAAGAATTGCATACACATGAGAAATCATCCACTCACCTCTCTGCAAATTTATTGGCTCTCCAATTTCACCCCAATGATAACAAGAAGCATGAGCAGCGTGAATCATCCTTTCATCCTCTTCTCTTGTTCTATCCGCTTTTCCTAAAAGGTTCCAGACAAGATTATTTAATTCTATCGCAAACCATTTGTGACCTTCCTTAATTGTATATTTTTTCTCTTCATCTATTTCATTAACTCCTTTGTTCATAATATGTTACCTTCTACTCTTCTATTTTTCTTGACTCAGAAAACCCTTTTAATTTATCTGCTGTTTCTCTTAACCATTTATCTACTTTAAAATTCACTGTTCCTTCTTCATAAGTTCCATCAGGTCTTTTTGCACCTGTTTTCACTTCCGTCAGAATTTCAATTCCCTCATCAATTGTCTTAACAGGTAAAATATGGAACTTTCCTTCTTTTACAGCATTGACCACCTCCTCCTTCAGCATCAGATTTTGGACATTACTTTCGGGGATGATAACACCTTGTTGCCCGGTTATACCATCTATCTTGCAAACTTCGAAAAACCCTTCGATCTTTTCATTAACACCACCGATTGCCTGAACTTCACCTTTTTGATTCACTGAGCCAGTAACTGCTATTCCTTGTTTAATTGGAAGCTCCGAGAGTGCAGAGAGAATTGCATACAGCTCAGCACTTGACGCACTGTCTCCTTCAATTTCTCCGTAACTTTGTTCGAATACAAGCCGTGCAGAAAGGCTCAAAGGTTTATCTTGAGCATATTTTTCATTCAGATATCCAGTAAGTATTAATACTCCTTTCGTATGAATCCGACCCCCAAGCTTCGCTTCACGTTCAATATCAATGATTCCTTTTTTCCCTAAACCTATACTTGCAGTTACACGTGAGGGTCTACCGAAAGTAAAATCTCCCATGCTTATAACTGAGAGAGCGTTTACCTGACCAACAGTTTCGTCTTCCGTTTCAATGAGAATAAATTCTCGGTCAATCATCTCCTGTATCTTTTCTTTAACAAGACTGGAGCGAAATATCTTTTCTTCAATCGCCTTTTGAATATGAGCTTTGGTTATGTAATTGGAGTTATCTTTGGTTGCATAATAATTTGCTTCTACGATAATGTCTCCAATATCAGCAAATCGCGTCGAGATTTTTTTCTGATCTCCAGCAAGCCTGGAACCATATTCAATTATCCTACTAACAGCTGATGCATCATTGTGCTTGAGCCCCTCCTTTCGGCAGAATGTACAGATAAAAGCAGCGTAATTTTGTATACTCTCTTCTGTTCTATCCATCATAGTATCGAACTCAGCTTTTACCTTGAACAGTTCCTTAAACTCAACGTCTAATGAACAAAGAAGGTGGTAAATAAGTGGATTTCCTATGATTATTACCTTTATTTTAAGGGGAACAGGCTCAGGATTCAAACCTTTTGTGGTAATGAATCCCAGACGTTCACCAGCTTCTTCAATAACAATCTCATTATTCATTAGAGCTGTCTTTAATCCCTCCCAGGAGAACAGGTTTTTTAACAACTCCTCTATCATTAAAACTAAAAAACCTCCATTTGCCTTGTGCAGCGAGCCAGCTCTAATCATCGTGAAGTCTGTAGTTAAAACACCCAATTGTGCTTCTTTTTCTATCCTTCCTATTAGATTTTTATAAGTGGGGTTATGTTCTATTATTACAGGAGCTCCCTCAAGACCTGAGTTATCCACTATTACATTCACTTCATATTTTTTGAATGGAAGCTCTCTCATCCATGGAGCAAGTAAATCGCTTGATGAATCTTCAGGATTCTTCAAAAACTCAGTAATGTTCTCTAAAATATCCTCCTGTACTCTCTTAAGGTAATTGATAACATCAGGAAATTCTTTGTATTTCTCTTGCATTTCATCATTTAAGTGATTAATAACATAAAGTGCAACTTCGCGGTTTAATTTTTTCAAGGCTTCATTAGCTTTCCCCTCCAATCCCTTTAATTGTCTTACTGTTGCCCTCAGATCCTCACCTAATTTTTCCTTTTTTTTCTGGATCTTTTCCTTTATTTCAGGTTTTAATTCAATAAAATCCTTTTCGCTGAGGATCTTTCCATCCATTACAGGAATTATTAGCAATCCTGTTGGAGTGCTTTGAAGAGCAAATCCTTCACTCTCAGCTTTTTTATTGAGTTCAGTATAAAGCCTTTTTCTTTCATCTCCAATCGATTTCATTGTCTCATCCCTTTTCGAAGCGTAGCCTTCGCTTTTAAAAGCCTCTGGAAGTACCCTTCTCACTTCACTAATAAAATCCTGCATATCTTTTTTAAAAGCTTTTCCTTTTCCAGGTGGCAATTGGATCGCTTTTGGTTCATATGAACTCTGAAACTTGTTAACATAGCAAATGTCAGGAGGTACAGGTCTATTTTTAGCGAAATCTTCTAAAAACTCTTTTGTTGCAGTTTCCCTTCCTGTTCCCGGACGACCAGCTACATATATGTTGAACCCAATATTATTAATTTCTAAACCAAATCTGAGTGCCTTTACTGCACGTTCTTGACCTATTATTTCCTTAAGAGGTGATATTTCCTCAGTAGTTTTAAATTTAAATATTCCTTTATCAATTCCTAAACGGCATTTTTCAGACGAAAGTTCTTTCTGCATTTTTACCCTCCCATCACAATATATTTAACTTTATTCTTTTCAAAACATCCTCATCAGTATATACAAACATAATAAAAAGTCAAGTTATTTACAAATTCATTTATATTTTTCTATAGTCCTAGACTTCATAGATCGAAGAACTTTTCAAAAATACCAAAATATCTTTCTCACTCAAACAGTATTACTGTGAAAAGTACTTGATCAAATTTCTTGTAATATACTATTTATATGATTGTTATCTTATTGTTTCTTGCCTCCCCCCTTAAGTCTCCCATTTCCAAAGAATATCTCTTTAGTAAGTTCCCCTTTCCTAAAGGGGGATTTAGGGGGATTTCAAATCCCCCCTAGCCCCCCTTTTTCAAAGGGGGTATAGGGTTAATTTCCCAAGCAGTCTTTTCATCAATTAGTGCCATACGAAAATACTCCTTAAATAAAATTCAATCCTATCACTTCAATATTTGCTCTGCCTGCTTCATCTTAGAAATTATATCTACCTCGAAGGGACAACGTTCCATACAGACACCGCACTCAGTGCATGCTGAAGCGTTTACAGAATGGTCTTTACTGATGATTCTGGTGGAACGGATACGACCTGGATAATAGAAGTTTATCTTTTCCCGAATAGCTTTATAGGTATCGACATCTTGCAGCGCTTTATCTAACATTCTTATGGTTCTTCCAATATCAATCTCAGCTGGGCATGGCAGGCAATGATTGCAGTAAACACAATTACCTTTCAAATCTTCCTGGAACTCAGTAATGACCGAAGTGAAATCCATTTCTGCGTCGTTTGCTTCTAAAAAGTGAAGTGTCTTTTCTAATTGTCTTTCATTCTTGACACCTGGTACAACTGTAGAAACACCAGGTTGAGAAAGAACATAATTGATACACTGGGTTGGTGTTACAGATTTTGAATCCTTTTTTCGAAAAATTCTACCCCCTGCAAAAACCTTCATACCAACAATTCCAACTCCCTTTTTATCACAAGCCTTATAAACCTCTTTTCTTCCAGGCATAAAATCCCACGATAAATTAATTGGAAACATAAGAACATCCAGACAACCATCTTTTATGAATCTCATTACACCTGGTGCTTTGTGACCACTAATTCCAATGAATCGTGCCTTCCCCTCTTTCTTCAAGCGCTGTGCAAGTTCCATCAATCCTCCAGGCTTCATTACCCTGTCATAGGACTCTACTGCATTCACCATTTGTATCATAAGAACATCTACATGGTCGGTTCGTAACCTGGAGAGTAAGTCATGAAAAAGCATTTCAT
>JAGMEZ010000152.1 GCA_023127905.1 Caldifarciminota bacterium | reverse complement strand
CTCTATGCCCTCTGCACTTTGCCCTATGCAATACTCTATTTCTACCCTGTCTCTGAAAGGGTTGGGGTGGCAGAAAAGTCTCACCTCTGTGGTTTTTGGGCTATGGTCTGGTTCCTCCTCCTCTATCCCGCTTACCACACCCGTTGCAAAATAAATGTCACCGTTCCAAAAATCATTACGAAAATCTTTCCATAATACATATACCTTACCTGAATTCCCTACTGCTATGCTTGGATTGAACATACCACTATCAGAAGGTATATCGGTTACCTTCACATTGGGCTCTACAAAGGCACTGTCACCTTTATCTGTGCTTAAAGTAAAATATATATCAGGATGGGTTGCTGGTCCATCCTCCCATACTGCATAAACCACCCCACTGTCATCTACGCACATAGATGGATAAGCTTGTGGTTCAGGTTCGTGAGCTGCATCATTTACCCGTATATTGGGACTGAAGGTCAAACCTCCGTCAGTGCTGCGGGAATAATAGATATTTGCATTACCATCTCTACCATCCTTCCATACAATGTGCACATATCCACGCCCATCCACATCCATTGAGTTTGTCCAGGATTCTGTAATGGTATCGTTCACCTGAACATCAGGACTAAAACTGATACCTCCATCCGTAGACTTGGATACATATAACCACTGGAATGCTTTATTCCAGGAGATATAAATATCGCTGTCCTTACTCAATGCAAGCGCAGGTCGGGTATCATTCAGAATGTCACCGATCGTATCGTTTACCAGGACATCATTGGGAAAGGTAAACCCTCCATCAGTACTCTTTGAAAAATATATATCGTAATTTCCAGGACCATTCCGTCCGTCGTCATAGGCTATATATATGACACCTGCACTGTCCACTGCCATCGAAGGATTGCGGTGCGGATGGTTCTTTATCCCACCTGCCGTGTCATTCACCAGCACATCAGGGGTAAAGGTTAATCCTCCATCTGTACTCTTGGAGAAATATACCTGCTTGTAGTTGAAAGGCGATGGTTCACCATCCCAGGAAACATAGATAGTACCGTCATTCCCAACTACTATAGTTGGTGTATACGCTTCGCCCAAACCATCATCTACCTGCACATTCGGTAAAAATGTCTGACCATCATCGATTGACTTCGCAAACCAGACACCATAATTAATTCTATCATCAGCCCAGACACAGTAAACCGTATCTCCTCTTATTGCTACACCTCTCTGCCCTGCATTGGGGGTACGTGCATAGGCTGTTCCCGGAGGATAATCACTCACCCTCACATTAGGCCCAAAGACATAGACCTGTCCCCATACATCCACAGACAATAACAATAAAAGCACTATATGTAGACTAATGAATACTTTCCTTTTCATTTTTTCTCCTTTTAGATTATCTTCAGTAGTTGACTATGTCATTGCGAGTATCCTTTCATAGTTCTCCCGAAGCAATCTCATCTTTGCATACTTAAATGTGCTTTTCTCCTTACTCTTTAACGCTTTGTCCTATGCCAAATTCTACTGCAATCCTACCGCACATACATCACCTTCTCACTAACCTCTTTGCTGCCTATTTCCCCCTTTATAAGATAAACCCCAGCAGAAACTGCTTCTCCATTATCATCTCGTCCATCCCAGGTTACCGATGAGCGAAGAGAGAGGAGAGAAGAGGGAAAGGTGCGAACAACCCGACCTGACAAGTCACAAATCCTCAACTCTATGCCCTCTGCACTTTGCCCTATGCGGGTAAAGGAGATGGTGGTGGATGTGGAAAAAGGGTTTGGAGAAATCTTCAAATACCCTTTTATACCCGTGACTACT
>JAGMEZ010000151.1 GCA_023127905.1 Caldifarciminota bacterium | reverse complement strand
TTCCTCCTCTAAATTTTAGAAAGATTGGCCAACAGTGACCTATTACTGCCGCAATTCCTACGATAGCAACAAAAAAGAGATGCACGTGGAAAAGCCTATGTGCTATAAGCATTGCAAGAGCACCTTTTGCTGTGTCACAAATCCAAACAATAATTCCAAAAGGTTTTCCGACCTGACGAAAAACATTTGCAGCACCAGGGTTTTTCGTGCCTACTTTTCTTATATCTACACCTTTTATTCGTGCAATGATCAATGCAAACGGAATTGAACCAATAGCATATCCCATAATTATAAGAGAAATTATCAGCAGTTTATCCATAAAATCACTATAGCAAAATTATAGGGTATTGTCGAGGGGTGAAATTTTAACCGGAGGTTTCTTCTTTGCCTGAGATCCAGCTGTAGCAGCGGCAATCTGTTGACCCATCAAACTGCTTAAAGGATATACGATTACCATACTACTCTCTTCTTTAGAAATATCAAGGATAGCCTGGATCTGTCTAAGTTCCATTGCTCCTGGTTGTGTAGAAAGAGTTCTTGTCGCTTCAGCAAGTGACTCAGCTACATTCTTTTCGGCATCTGCCTGAATCTGTTTAGCCTTTGCAGCACGCTCTGCCCGTGCAATCACAGCAAGTTCCTCTATCAGCGATGTAGGTGTACCAACATCAGTGATTCTTACTGCTCGTACATTTACACCATAGTCTTTTGCCGCTGTATCAATCTCTGTTTTCAGTTCCAAAGCAATTTTATCGGTTTCACTTAATAGAGGTCTCAGGTTATTGCTTCCGATTGTACTCTTCAATGCTTCCATGGATGCCCACTCTGTCGTTTTCCAGTAGTCTTGCACGTCAATTGCTGCCTTTTCAGGATTTTCCACTTCCAGTTCGACAGCCGCAGTAACATCTATGGGAATATTATCCTTTGTTAGTGTCTTTGTTGCCTTCACCTCATAGGTTATAATGCGAACATCTATAATGCGCGCAACAGAATAGATAAATGGCGGTATTATGAATAATCCTGGACCTCTGACGCCTACGCTTTTACCAAGACGCAGGAGAACAAGTCGCTGCCACTGCGGCAAGACAAAAATCATTCCAGCAATGATATTTGCAATAAAGAATATAACTCCTGTTAATATAATACAAAAGAAAAGATGCATAACCACCACACCACCATTCGGTGCATGACTAATAATCTCTACCCATGCAAAACGAAAATTCGGCAAGGCAATCAAAAGCCACAATGGGATAACAATCACCCAACGAATAACTCTACGGATAAACCTCTGAACTGGACTTGTCCCTCTTATCATTTTTTTCTCCCTTCTGGCTAATTGGTTCTGTTAAAATCTTTACCACAGAGCATGTGCTGAGTGAATACGAAGTAAACACAGAGGTTGTTTAGTTTCAACAACTTATGAAACATTGCCTTTCCTCTCCCCTCTGTGAACTCAATTTCTTTTAAGTTATAGACGAGGCTTCCAG
>JAGMEZ010000150.1 GCA_023127905.1 Caldifarciminota bacterium | reverse complement strand
AAAGAAGAAAAGTCCAAAACAAATGAAGATTGTATATATGAGAATGGATATAATAAAATATGGCTCAATGTCTGGTATTTCGTAATTAATTGCATAGATTATGTTGAGAAGGAAGAGGATTATGAAAAAGGTAGTTATTGGTTTCGATAATTTGAAAAGGTGGAATATTCCTACTAATGCAAGAGGGATAAAAAATGGTGTATATTGGGAAGAGAAGAGTTTAAAAAAGTTGATTAAGTTTTCTTTTATTATTTCAAGGTTTCCTGTAAACATCCACACTCTGTACTGTTTTCCAGTGATATGCCATAAGAACCTTTCTAAATTAACAGGTCTTCCCCAATTTAAGAGAGGATGTAGATTTCCTCTTATAGGGAGATAGAAATACAATGATGCGCCAAGTACGAGGAGAATTGCAGAGAGAAGAAATACCTTGAAACTTTTAAATTCTTTTGTTATCAATAGATATAAAAAGAAGGGAATGAGAAAGGTAATTATTATCATATGGTTTGCGATGGAAAGTCCTGAAATAAAGAAAATGAGAAGCACTCTATTTTTTATGTTACTTGAATGTAAAAAGATAAGAAGAGTGATAAAGAAAAAGGTAATTGAATAAACTTCTGCAGATGTTGACTGATTCCAAACTATTTGAGAGAACGCAAAAATAAGCGAGCATGAGATAGAAAGAAAAGGTTTACAAGTTCTTTTTGATAAATACAGGAAGAGAAAAAGCGAAGAGAAAGAGGAAAAAAGGGCAGAAGTCATATTTATCCGGAAAGAAACACTCCCAATGGGCAGGAGGGAGATGACTCTTCCAAATATGGTAAAAAAAGGATATCCAGTTGGATGGGCAATACCAAGTGTTCTGCAAACAGTGATTAACTCCCCAGCATCGATAAATCCGATCTTCGGGTTAAGGGTGTAAATATAGACTATGAAGGGCAGAAAGAATGCTATTATAGGAAACGATATTAAGTATTTCTTTTTCATGTTGTAGTTTTAGTTTATAATTTTGAATTATTGCATATAAATTGTTGTTCGCAGTTATTTGTTGTTTTTCCTTTATCCTTTAACTTTTTTCCTTTATCCTTGTATAATCTATACTGCTTCTTTAAACACTGATAGCCCTTGCAAGGACAAGTCCATAGACACTCTCAGCACCTGCTTCAAGCAGTGTTTTTGATAACTCATTTAGTGTTGTTCCCGAAGTCATAACGTCATCTATGACAACAATGGTTTTATTTTTTATCTTTCCGAAGTTAGATACAATGAAAGCGTCCTTTAGGTTATTTTCTCTTTCATTGTGGTTAAGTGTGGTTTGAGATTTTGTAGCCTTTTTTCTGATGATAACATCATTACACAGTTCTTTTCGGGTAATTGAAGAAACTATTCTTGAGAGGAGCAAGCTTTGGTTGTATCCCCTCTCTCTCATTCTTGTTTTGTGAAGTGGAACAGGTATGATCATATCTGTCTGTGAAAGATCAGAATCTGAAAATAAAAGGTTTCCCATTAGGATTCCAAGGCGTTCAGCAATAAGTGTTTTTCTATCGTATTTTAGAAGGTGAATCATTTCTACAAGGGGGGATGAAAATATTCCAAGTGCCCTGACTTTTGAGAAGTGAAAGGTAAATCCTTTACAATATTTACAGGTTTTCCTGCCTCCTAAACGTGGTGCACCACATTTTCTGCAGAAGTTGGATTCTATTGTTTTGATGTGTGAATAGCAATTCTCGCAAATTAACCGTTCTCTGTGTTTTAATTCGCTTTCACAAATTGGACAAAATGGAGGGAAAATGAAATTAATAAATGACTGATTGACTATTTGAGACTGCTGTTTAAAGAATTTAATTAATTTATCTTTCTGCATGGATAAATATTTATACATTCTTATTTATACAAATAAAATTGGTCCCGATGAGATAAATGGATGGTTTGATTTTGGTGTTTTGGAATCATTGTTTTTTTCGTCATTCGGATTTAGGATTTCGGGTTTTCTCTTTTGAGTATTCCGTGATTTAATATTCGAATCTGTTATACCCTATATTGAGGGCAATACCAACGAGGATAAATGATAAAATAGTCTGGCTCCCGCCGTAACTCATCAAAGGAAGAGGAATACCTGCAACTGGAAGGATATTAATGCACATACCAATATTTAGAAATACCTGAAATATAAAGTACCCTGCAATTCCAGATAAAAGAAGAGTTCCCCAATCACTTCGTGTACTTCTCATAATTGTGATAATTCTTAAAATGAGGAGGAAAAAGAGTAATAATATGATAAAAACACCAATAAACCCCCATTCCTCTCCAAGGACTGAAAATATGAAATCCGTATGCTGTTCTGGAAGAAAAAAGAGTTTATTCTGTGTTCCTTGAAGAAACCCCTTGCCAAAGAAACCTCCAGATCCAATTGCTATTTTAGATTGCAATATATGCCAACCAGCACCCCTTGGATCAGCACCCGGGTTTATGAATGAAAGAATTCTCTGTTGTTGATATGGTTTAAATTGTCTCCAGACTATTGGTGTAACAGTCCCTACAAAAGAGTTAGTAGCAAACAGGCTAAAAGAGTATACAAATCCCTGTTTGTATAGAGAGAGGAAGATAATTAAAATAAAAATAAAAATAATCCAGCTTAACCAGTGGAATGCAGTAAGAAAACTGAGTAGGGGTGTAAGAATAAAAAGAACAAGTTTCAATTTGATTCCTTTAACGAAGAGAATAAAAATTAAAAGTGCTGGGAAAACGATTGCTGTCCCAAGATCAGGCTCAATAAGGATTAGAATAAAAGGAATAAGGGTAATTATAACTGGGAGAATAAGTTCATTGACATGTGAAATTATCTCTTTTTTAGTAGAGAAGAAAACTGCAAGTGCCATTATTAAGCCGAGTTTCGCGAATTCAGAGGGTTGTAACTGGAAAAAATAGAAGTCAATCCACCTTTTTGCTTGTGAGGAATGATTTAAAAAAAGGGGGAGAATAAGAAATATTACAGAAGTTATATATACCCAATAAGAGAAAGAGTATAGAAATTTTCTTGGTAAAAATGTGATACACAACATGAAAAAAATTCCAATAGTGATCCAAAGTATTTGTTTGTAAAAAAGGTTATGGTTTGCGGTTCGGGTTGCACTAAATATCACTACTAAACCGATAGCTGAAATTAAAAGGGTAATTAGAATTAATTGCTTATCAATAAAACGCAACCGTTCTTTTTCAATCATTCTATTTATTTATCATATTTTCTTAAAAACGTCAATTGCATTTTTAACTATTTCCGTGTAGCCTTCGGATACATTAAACCAGTTCACTCCCTTTAGTTTTTTAAACCGGGTATATTGTCTTTTTGCATAATTTCTTGTTTTTGTTTTTGTCTCAGAAATAGCAGATTTTAGTGAAATGCTTCCTTTGAAGAATTCAATTAATTCCCTGTACCCCGGCGCCTGAAAGGCTTTAAGGGTTTCATTGTACCCACATTTAAGAAGGAACTCTACTTCTTCTACAAATCCATCATTTATCATATTATCCACCCTTTTATTTATCCTCCTGTATAACTCTTTTCTACTCATTGTAAGTCCAATATAACAGATACCCTCTTTCTTCGTTTGCTTGGTTCTCTTTTTATGGAGCGAAGCTGGTTCACCTGTTAAGAGGTATATTTCGATTGCTCTTTTTATTCTGTATTTATCGTTTGGATGAATGCGCAGAGCGCTTTCTTTATCAATATTTATTAAAAAATCGTAAATTGGCGACTTTTTTTCAATTTCTTTTATTTTTAATTCTATTTCATTTTTTTTCTCTTTTGTTAAATCAGGAAGGGAGAAAAACCCATCAGTAAGTGCGGAAAGGTAGAGTCCTGTTCCGCAAACAATGAGAGGAATTCGCCTTCTCTCCTGAATTTTCGCAAGGGATTTTTCTGCGTATGATGACCAAATTTGAGCATTAAATTCTTCATCAGGATAGACAACGTTTATGAGATGATGCGGAATTATTTGCTGCAGGTGGTAAGGAGTTTTGGCGGTACCTATGTCCATTCCAATGTAAACCTGCCGTGAATCACAAGAGATAATCTCTGCTCCACAGGAAAGCGCAAGTTCAATAGAAAAAGCAGTTTTCCCTACACAGGTGGGTCCAATGATTACTGGTAATATTCTTTCACTTCTCACGTATTGATAGTATATAAGCTTAAAAATATTGTCAAGAGAATTTTAAAATTAAAATTCTGACGAAGCGCAGCAAAGCAAAGCGAAAGCAAAAAATCGGCTTGACTTTTCGTTTAATAGGTGTTAGTATGTAAAAAAAGCGGGAATAGCTCAGTTGGTAGAGCGCAACCTTGCCAAGGTTGATGTCGCGGGTCCGAGTCCCGTTTCCCGCTCCATTTACTTATTTCGGCGGTATAGCCAAGTGGTAAGGCGACGGTCTGCAAAACCG
>JAGMEZ010000015.1 GCA_023127905.1 Caldifarciminota bacterium | reverse complement strand
TGACAAAGATGTGGTAAGGATTCACGGATCTTCAGGCACAACAGGCAAAAGAAAGGTGTACTCCTTTTTTGAGTTCTCATTTCTTACTCCCTCCTTTCTTATTTGTTAAAGGCTTATCTCGTGAAATATGAATTTTACACTGCCCAATATTGACATCTTGTTTGTTCAAAACTGTATAATAATCACGTTTAAAAGTCAAGACAAATCTACAAAATAATCGATTAAAATCACACATAATTCTTCAATAATTAGAACCAATTTCCAATTCATATTAGATTAATATTGATTTTTTCTTTGATGTCTGGTATATATTACACAAATTGAAATATAACAGTCTATTGTGATAAATAGTATGAAAGAATATGTAAAGGGGGACATAAAAAAGAAGGAAAGTCCGAAATTAGGAAAATAAAAATTGGAAATTAAAACACTAAAATGCAAAGGGGAATTATGGGGGAGGCAAGTAAAAAAGGAGGAGAAATGGTTGGTATAAAAATTTGCAAGAAAGGTCTACTTTGCATAGTACTCTTCTGTTTTTTAGTGATAACAATATTTGTACCCTATTGTATTCTTCATGCATCACCCGTGGTCGTCTCTGGTGGTCCGGAGAACGACTATGAATCATGGATTATACGATTGAATGATAACAGATTAATGGTTATTTTTGACCGTAATCCTGATTGGGCATCCGGTGACCTTTACGTAACATTCTCAACGGACAACGGTGTTTCCTGGGATCCTGTTCTCCCAATTATCCAGGATTCTGGCGATCAAGCAACGCTCAGCTTTCTACAACTGCCAAGTGATACATTACGCTTGTGGTATGCGTCCAATGAAAGCGGGACATACCATATTTATTCCGCTTACTCCATGGATGGTTTGAACTGGACTAAAGAGGGTTCCCTTGACCTTGGCTGGAGTCCATCAGTCATGCACTATGACCCAACGGTAATTCTTGAACCAGATAGCTCTTTAACTATGAGCTATGTTGTTTCCGGTATAGGTGGACATATTGCAAACTGCCCATATGGTGGTATATGGGATACCCTTAAAACTTTAGTCGGTCAATCTGGTTTTCGTCCACGCATAATGAAACATGATAATGGTACCTATCTTTATGCGTATCATCGGAAGTCAGGACCTGGAACATACGATTATGATGTATTCATCCGCACTTCTACTGACCGGGTTACATGGAGCGATTCAATACGTTTAACGTACAACCTCAACTCCCACGATCCATTTCCTAACCAGACACCAGACGGAGCTTATTTAGTATACTATGCTAAATACGTACCTCCTGCATACAACCTATATAGACGGCGTTCTTATGATGCAATTGCCTGGGAAACTGAGGAGCAAATTACATCAGACCCTACAAATAATACACAACCTCATTTTTTCTCTGAATCAAATGAAATCTATCTTGTCTGGGCACATTGCGTTTCGTACCCGTATAACCATGATGTCTATTTCGAACGTTTCCCATACACCGGGATTAAAGAGATATATTTAGAAACACTGCCACACTCACCCATCTCTGTAAACATTCACCCCAATCCAACCTCTTACAAGGTTTATATTAAATTATGCATAGAGCAAATAGTAGACACATTCCACGGGACAAGTAGGGCAAAGGGTATTGATTTAAATATCTACGATGCGAGCGGTAAATTGGTAAAATCTTTCCCACTATCCACTAACAACTATCCACTGACCACTGCTGTTGTCTGGGATGGGACGGATGATGGGGGAAACATTGTATCCAACGGAACATATTTTTTAATAGTCGATCATCAAAAGGGAAAAATTTTCAAAAAATTTATAGTGGTTCGGTGAACTTACGCTATCTTTAGATTTCGAATCTCCCTATTAAAAAAGTTGACAATATAAAATAAATAATGGTTGACAATAAAAGTTGATGTTTTGGGAATCTTAAATAAATTATATATTAAATTCTTAGGTTTTTCAGAAGTTTTATTGTACGTTTAATGTATTTCTTAAACTGCTCTCCACTCGGTTCTTCTTTTGAAAACCTCGCTCTGTTACAAGCATCAAGAAGAAGCGATACCTCTTTACTGATCTCATCACTTATCCCAACCTCCCGCAGACGATATTTTATCTCATCCTCTGTGGTTCCCCAGACAGACAGGTTGAATTTATCAGCAAAAAACTGAAGGATTGCTATATGCAGAAATTCATACGCTTTCTTCTTTTCTCCTTTCTTCGCCTCCCGTTCTGCCTTTCCTACATTCTTTATTGCACAGTTAAGCGCTCTTCTTTTCCTCACAACTTCCTCTTTTAACTTCATCCTCTCCTTCACACCAACTGATATGAAAATCCAGAGAAATGCACCTAATAATAAAAAATTTGCTAATAGGAAATATTTTATTTCACCAAGAGGATTCCCTTGATTTGTAAGCCTATCCATCGTCTTTATGAAATGGATATCTTTTCCAATCACCTCAACATCTCCTTTTCCCAAAAATCTTCCAATTTTACCATCTCCCGGTAGAACGGTAAATAGTAATTTATTAGTCTGTTTTGTTATATATTGCTTTTTTCTGGGGTTGAAAAAAGTAAATGATATCTCAGGTATCTCAAAATCACCACTTCTATTGGGTATAATCATTGTTTTTACAACTTTCTTCTCGATTAACTTCCCCGATGTTTCAAATGTTTTCACCTCTGAACCTGATTCGTATATTCTAAAGACCAACATCTTTATCTCTGGATCTTCTATATCTCTCAGATTCCCATCTCCTTCAATAGTTGTGATTACTGTAATAGGTTCATTCTGTTCTACCTTTTTTTTATCCAGTTTCGTAAAAATTTTAAAATCACCAACTGCCCCGGAAAAACCATCGGGTGTGGGGGGAAGTGGAAGAACATTTATTGTAATAGGATCACTTTCAAGTTTTTTCTTAGTCCCACTTCTGAAACCAAAACTGAAAGGATCCCCGGTAAAGTTATCAATAACACAGTTTAATTCAGCTCCACTAATTGTTAACTCCCCTGTGGTTAAAGGGAAAAGTGCATAGTTCAGTTCTACAATCTCATAGTTCCGTCCATCAATAACCTTTCGGTACTGTTTTTCTTTTCCCATATCCTCTTTCCAGAAATCCTTTGTTTCGGGTGGGATATACTGAGGTTGAGCAATAAGGTTTACGGTCGTGTGAAGTTTGAATGTAAGAATAAGCTCTTCACCCACATAAACTGTTTTTTTATTTACAAAGGTTTTTATAAAAATATTGACTCCATCCTCTACATCCCTCTGTAGTCTACCACCAGGGAGGATTGTAAAACTCTTTCCCTTTACTTTCTGTATTTTTGTAGTCTCCTTAGTTACCTCTATTTCAATTGGTTCTGTTCTGAATGTCTTACCTTTTACAATAAGCTCGCAGGAACCTATAGTAAATTTCCCTATTTTTTTCGGAACAAGTGAATAAGTATAAGTTATTGAGGAAGATATCTTTCCGTTTACGAAGGAGATATTTCTTGATGAACCTTGAGAATAGATGTTAAATTCATCAAGCTTGGGAAGTTTTGGTTTTGGTACTTTTGCAATATTTCCGCTTACAATAACTGTTAATGTAACGGATTCTCCAGGAGAAATCACGTTTCTGTCAATAGTTGCAGAAAAATTTATTTCTTGTGCGGAGAGATCCACAACAATAAAAGATATAGAGAGGAGTAAATATAGTATAATTGTATTTTTTATCTTCACAAGTGTCCATCCTTCTTACGCAGGCTGAAGCCTGCGGCTACAATGATAATGACTTAATGACCGAATAACTTAGTAATTGTTTCTTCATTGTAGTACAACCTTACCAGTCCTTTAATAAACCGGTTTTACCCTTAAACTTTGCTTTCTCCCCTTGCCTTGATTCCCTTTCTCGTTGCTCTAAGGCTTTTAGTATTCTAAGGGCTTCCTCTTTAGATATCTCATCCTTTTTCTTTTCCTCTTTCTGCTGTTCTTCTTTTTGTTTCTCCTCCTGCTGTTCTTTCTCATCATCTTTATCCTTCTGGTCTTTATCCTTTTCTGTTTTTTCCTTCTCCTTCTTTCTATCTTCGTTTTCCTTATTCCCCTCGTCTTCCTTGTTTTCCTTTTCTTCCTTTTTCTGATTCTCTATTTTTTTCTTTATCAACTCAATATTGTATTTAGCATCTTTATCTTTTGGGTTAATGTCAAGGGTTTTCTTGTAATAATCAATTGATTCCTCGAGTTTTCCTGCACGGTAAGAAGTATTCCCCATATTATAGTAAATGTCAGAGATTTTCAAATTTTTTTCTGTAATTAACCGTGATTTGTTATAATACTTTATTGCCTCATCGAAATTGTTGAGTTTAAGAAGGGTATTAGCCCTGTTAAATTTCACAATTGAATTCAGTTTAACGCCACTTTTTTCCAGTCTTTTATCAAGTTCATCATAAAGGTCGAGTGCCTTTTTGTATTCCTCCTTATAGAACAGTTTGTTTGCTTTGTTATTCTTCGTTCTTATAGTAAATCCCGAGGCATTAGCTGATAGAAAAAGAAGTGTAGCAAATAAAATGAAGAGAAACTTATACTTGTTTATCATCTGTGTAATCAGTTTTCTAATCTGTATAATCATGAAATTCTCTTTATAGCTTTCTTCTCTTCGATCTAAAGACTCTATCTGTTAAGGAAAGTTCCAGACAGAGCATAAGAATAACAAGAATTAGAGGGTATTCATACCGATCCTCATACCGTTCAAGCCATTCTTCTCCAAACTCTTCTTTCTCCATTTTGTTAAGTATTCCTATTAACCTGTTCATTTCAAAATTCCCTGGCGTTACATTAAAAAAGGTACCTCCTGTTTTCTGGGCAATAGACTTAAGGGTTGTTCTGTCCAGTTTGCTCATTACAAGTTTTCCCTCCCTGTCCTTTTTATATCCAGAAATTAAACCGTTCTTTCCTTTTATTGGAATAGGCTCACCTGTTTCGCTCCCAATGCCCACTGATATTATCTTTATTCCCTCTTTTGCCGCTGCTTCTGCTGCTTCGGTAACATTCCCCTCATGGTCCTCTCCATCAGTAACTAAAATTATCACCTTAAAAAACCCCTTCTTTTCAGGAAACGATTTAACTGCCAGATCAAGCGCACCAGCAATATTTGTGCCCTGAACAGGAATCGTACCAACATTGAGTATATCGAGAAGCATTCTGCAGGCACTGTAATCCATCGTTAGAGGACACTGTAGAAACGGCTTTCCTGCAAATGCAATAATACCAATTCTATCTGTTGTGAGATTATCGATAAGTGTCCCTATCCACATCTTTGCCCTTGTAAGTCTATCAGGTTTGATATCCTGGGCGCCCATACTGATAGAAGTGTCGAGTAAAACGAAAATGTCAACACCCTTTCTTTTTATACGAATTTTCTCTACACCCATCTGGGGACGCGCAATAGCAAGTATTAGAAAAACCAGTATAACAGTCAATAAGAAGTTTTTCCAGAAACGCTTTATTAAACTAACACTGCTGGTAATCTTTCTTATCTCCTTCTCATCACCGAGAAATCTCATAAAAGCTCTACGCCTCCTCACTCCCAGGATAATTATGAGAATAAGAAGCGGGACGATTAAAAATAACCAGAAATATACAGTATCCTTAAAAATCATCTCTTCTACACCTTACTTTTCGACACTGATTACACTGATATTCACAGATTAACATTATATTTCTTGTCCTAAAACCTTAAACCGCCCCGACCCAAAACATCGATTCATCATTAAGTAGCGTTGGGGCTTGTCCCCAAAAATGTTCTATTCCCGTAGCGTTGGGGCTTGTCCCCAA
>JAGMEZ010000149.1 GCA_023127905.1 Caldifarciminota bacterium | reverse complement strand
GGGTTGCTTTTTATGGCAGTGATGTCAATAATTGGATTAATCCAGGCGTTGCAGGGGAACTGGTGGGAAGCTCCAATTGGTATCCACGGACTTTCCAAAAAGCTCAAATTTTAATTCTTACATAATGAATTGAAGGGCAGACCTATGTGTCTGCCCTTTTTTTTTGAGTGAAACAACTCTAATTTCTTGACATTTGTTTATCCTGTGATATAAAAATTATATGTTTATTTGCATATCTCACAATATTAGAAAAGCGTCATTGCGAGTGTGTCTTCTTGCTTCACAAACGCGAAGCAATCTCGGTTTATCAATGTTGGGGACAAGCCCCAACGCTACTTTATCCTCTCCCTTGACGGGAGAGGATAAAGCTTGTCCTGAGTGAGAACGAAGGGGTGAGGGTGAAATATGAGATTGCCATCCTTCGCTGGAGTTTATCCTGAGCCTGTCGAAGGGCTCCTCGCAATGACAACTTTTGTGGCAAAATATTAAAAACGTGAGTTATGCAGATAAGAATATCCTTCATTTCTAATTGTTATAAAAGGGAGGTTCAGTTTTATAAAATTTCCACTTGATTGACAGCCTTATCTATGGTATTACTTCCTAATGCAAGAGCATCAAAATGACGGTAATAAGCGCGTCAATTTGTTTAATAAGCTATCTAACCCCCCTGATATCCTGAAGGGTACAATATGGAAGAGTCTTCTACACCTTTCTTTACCAATAATACTTGCTCACCTCTTTCAAACATTTTACAACCTTGCCGATGCCTTTTGGCTGGGTAAGGTAGGAAAAACAGCACTTGCTGCTCCAACGATAACTTTCCATATAATCTTTGTTGTTATTGCTATAGCAAGCGGACTTGCTGTCGGAGGTACCACTCTGCTTGCCCAGTATAAGGGAGCAAAAGATAATGAGAAGGTTAATGAAACTGCCGGGAATACATTTGTTTTAATCGGTGTATCATCGATAATCCTGAGTGTTATTGGCTATATCTTCTCACCTCACCTTCTAAAACTGCTTCAAACACCACAGGATGCATATATCGAGACCTTGAATTATATGAGAATTATGTTCATTGGAGTACCATTTATTTTTGGCTTTTATATCTATCGCGGTCTTATGCAGGGCTACGGTGATACTGTGACTCCGATGAAAATAATTGGTTTTTCTGTTGTATTAAACATCATACTCGATCCACTTTTAATCTTCGGATGGGGACCACTACCACAGATGGGTGTTGTAGGTGCTGGAATTGCAACAGTATTCTCTCAGTTTATAACATCTGTTATCGGAATAGTATTTCTGATAACAGGTAAATATGGTCTAAAGATGAATCTCAGAAGATTCCGCTTCAATAACCAAATTATTAAATCTATTTTTAAAATTGGCTTACCCATTGCATTCAGCCAGTCCGGCACTGCACTTGGATTTACGATCCTTATAGGAATTGTAAATACATTTGGTTCAAGTGTTGTGGGTGCTTTTGGTATCGGAAATAGAATTATTGGTCTCCTCGTTATGCCAGCAATGGGTCTTGCCCAGGGATCCAGCACCATTGTTGCTCAGAATATAGGGGCAAATCAGATAGATAGGGCAGAAAAGTCAGTATGGACAGCAGTCGGTATAAATTCTTTTATTATATTTATATTAACAACACTACTGTTTTTCTATGGCGGCTATGTCGTAAAATTTTTTATAAATAATGCAGAGGTTATAGATATTGGAAACCGAATGTTTAAGATAACCTCCTTTTCTGTTCTATTCTTTACTATTATGATGGTATTCACTGGTGCTTTCCAGGGGGCAGGACATACAATTCCTGTTTTCATAATGCAAATGATACGATTGTGGGTTCTAAGGATACCATGTGTCTGGCTCCTCGCAAAACATCTTCATTACGGCGAAAATGGTATTTTCTGGGGAATGACAATCAGCAATATGGTAATTACAGTTATCGCCTTTGTATGGTTTAAATCAGGGACGTGGAAAAGAAAAGTCATAAAAACATCTCAAATAGTAGAAAGGCAAAAACTATGAAACCAAAAAAACAAACTGGTAATAAAAAACAAAGGAATATCCTAACAGCTTTCTATAAAACATTAAAAAACTTTGGTTCTGCACTTCCAATGCTGCTCGGGGTTATTTTACTTCTCGGGCTTTTCCAAACATTTGTATCGAAAAAAATGATTTTTTCCATATTTTCCGGTAACGCATTAACAGACACCCTGATAGGAGCAATATTTGGTAGTATCTCCGCAGGCAATCCTATTACCAGTTACATAATAGGAGGTGAGCTTTTAAAAGATGGTGTTAGCCTTTTTGCTGTAACAGCCTTTATCGTAACATGGGTTACTGTCGGTGTCATTCAACTCCCTGCTGAAGCAGGAATCCTTGGAAAGAAGTTTGCCTTAAAAAGGAATATTATCAGTTTTTTTCTGGCAATTCTTGTTTCAATCGCAACAGTCACAACATTAACGTTGATTCAAATAAAATGATAAAAGAAAAAAAGAAAAAGAGTATAGTTAATACATCTTTCGGAATAATCTTCTTAATCGCTGTCATTTTTCTGTACATCATCCTCTTTATCTTTCAACCCGAAAAAACAATACTATCGCTCAAAATAACAGGAAAACTTCTCATCAGGATTGCACCACTTCTATTACTTGTTATTGTATTTATGGCAATTGTTAACTACTTCATAAATCCTAAAAAAGTATTAAAGTATGTTGGCACAGGGTCAGGTTTTAAGGGATGGCTAATAGCAATGCTTATGGGAATAATAAGCCATGGACCTATTTATATTTGGTATCCCCTATTAAAAGATCTAAAAGATAAAGGGATGAAAAATGGCTTGATTGCAGTTTTTCTATATAACAGGACAATAAAAATCCCGCTGCTTCCAGTAATGATTTACTACTTTGGAGCAGCATTTGTCGTAGTACTACTTTTTTATATGCTTATCGCTTCTCTTATAGAGGGAAAACTAATGGGGGAAAATTAACTTGACATTCATTTGTTATTATTATATACAATATCTTGCATATTCTGCATAGGATTCAGACATACATGAAGGATAAAATAACTTTTTCTCAAAAGAAGAATGCATAAGGTGAAACAGATGTTCTCGGAGAATCAAATTAAGATACAGGGAAACACTCATATGATATCGGAAAAGTTGAACCGGGAGACACCCTTTTCCTTATAGCAGAATCAAAACCGACAGGGCTTTAAACCTGAGAGGATTAAAGAATGTGTTACAATATAATGATAAATAAAAAAATCGAGTATTTAGAAAAACGATTCAGGGCAACATTCGAAAACCCACAACTGTTTGAACCAATATACCACGTATCTGCCTTTTCAACTCCATTTCTTCCTGTAATATCGAATAAAGACAGCAACACCATTCAATTGTTTCAGTGGGGACTTATTCCTTTCTGGGTTAAGGATGAAGATGGAGCTGAAAAAATACGGTTTAGGACATTCAATGCTCGCTCTGAAACAGTCCATGAAAAGCCCTCATACAGAATGCCAATAAAAAAGAGACGGTGCATTGTGATAGCTGATGGATTTTATGAATGGAGAGAGGTTCAAGGTAAAAAATATCCATATTTTATTCGATTAGCAGACGACAGCGCTTTTGCATTAGCAGGGATATGGGATACGTGGGTAAATAAGAAAACCCAGGAGAAGAATAATACATTTTCTATAATAACAACTCGAGCGAATCCCTTGATCGAGAAAATACATAATATAAAGAAAAGAATGCCGGTTATACTAAAACGGGAACACGAAAATAAATGGTTGAGCGAAAATCTAAACACCGATGAGATAAATTCAATGTTGGATCCATACGACGAAAATGAAATGGAAGCTTACACAGTCTCTAAATTAATAACAACCAGAGGAATAAATACAAATGTACCAGAAGCGATGAAATTATTTGAATATAAAGAAGTTCCTAACATAAATTAAATGCAATCATTTGCAGAGAATAATGGTTGCTGAAAATGAAACAACAGGTGAGGCATCCTGCCTCACCACGAGGCTGGAAGCCTCGTCTAT
>JAGMEZ010000148.1 GCA_023127905.1 Caldifarciminota bacterium | reverse complement strand
TGGTGATTCTGCCTATGTCTATCTTGGTAAGGTTGATAATGAGGGTGGACAGCAGTCAGGAAAAGGTCTATTCTTTGATAAAGAATCGGGTCAAGAGTTTGATCTGGGATTTGGTCTTAATCATAAGGGAACCCCGGATTACTGGGATGATAATACTGCATGGATGGAGTTTTTCCTTATAGATGAATGGAAAGGAGAACAACGCTATCTTGTTCATATTGATTACGAATCCTGGGATGTATCACAGCAAACAGGTCATGGGGGGAGTGGTTGGATCAGGGTTGAAGATGAAAATGGTGCGTTAATAGCGACTATTGATTTTGATGCAAACGGTTGGGGATGGCTAACTATAATTCCAACAGGACAGAAATTCAGGATTTACGTTGGGTAAACACAGTAGGGGCGTTCAATTGAACGCCCCTACACCTGAAAGGCGGACTGTCCTCGCCTGTAAGGGTGTAAAGAGAAAGGAGAGAACGATGAAACAGACAGCAGCAATTATAATGATAGTCCTTCTTATGATTATTATTTCTGTGATCGGATGCGGAAAGAAAGGACTAAGTGATGTTGATACGGATGAAACAGCAATCAGGGATTTCATTGCAAGTGATACACTTTGGTTTAATACAACACGTCATTATGAAGGAGAAGCAACTGATGATTCAGGAGGAACAGGTGGAATATCTGGATATGAGCCAGGAATGGTTGGGACATTTGGCGAGATAACGCCGCTTCATTGGGGAAGGCAGATATTAGGGCATCCGAATCCACAGGTTACAATTGACATAAATGGTGATTCTGCATACGTTGCCTGGGAATTACATAATACTGGTTACTTTAATATTTTCGCATGGGATCCTGATTCAGGACTATCTGGTGATTGGGTTTTCATCAAGAAAGATCTCGATGAAACGGTGAGAATTTCTGCTGTATTCAAGAGAACAGGACAACCGGGGGATCCATACAGAGGGTGGGATCTCTACGCAATATCTGGTGCTTGGGGAGCCTCTGAACCCGAAGGATTGCGCACAGTGAACATTGATAGTTTGAGAATAGAATGTACAACATATCCAGATACTGTATTTACTACTCCTCTTGGGGTTACCCCGATATTAGAGACTCTTACCTTTGCTCCTGGAGAAACTGTTACGCTGACTATCTATTCAAATGATTCTGATGCAAGAGTATTCCTTCACGTATTCAGAAATACATGGCCATACCATATTAGGGTTCCTTTTACATACAATAATAATAATGGTTCTTACACAGGGACATGGAATGCGGAAATTATTCCTGCTGTTAGAATTGCTGTTTTTGACATGATGCATAAAAACACACTTGAGGATGATGAGTATGTCTATGACAGTAATGGATGGCTCCTCTTCTATCTTGTTCATCCATAGAAGAGATGTGTAATCATAACAATTTAGGAAGGGCGGGAATCCTTTCCCGCCCTCAGGTGAGGTTTCAGCCTAACAGAAATTGTGGAGAAAGATGCTTCACTTGTTAGAGATAAAAAATATTTCTTTAAATTCTATATTAAGTGGTGTATACTAAATTAAAAAAAGGAGGAATATTGAAGAATTGTGGAATTGCTGTAACTTTATGTATACTGCTTATTCCCTCTTTTCTCTGTGCAGAGGAAGAGGAAGACATTGCAAGTATCAGGGAGATTGTTGAGGTCAAGAGATCCATTGTGATCCCGAAAGACCCCGTAATTTCAGCACTTCTTGGTGTCCAGTATCCTGGACTGGGGCAGGTTTACTGTGCAAAGTATTGGAGAGCAGCAGGAATCTTTGTTGGTGAAATTGCACTTATAGCTGGTGGTATAGCATTAAGAGGAGAGAAGAAGGAAAAATTTAAATATGCGGTTATCGATTCTGCCAAAGGCGATACGGTTTACCTTGAGGCTGAAAGAACTGTGACAACAGAGACAACAGAAACTAAAAAGAAGATCGGTAATGCACTTTTCGTTACTGCAATAGGAGTCCATATCTGGCAGATTTTTGATGCATACCGTCAGGCGAATATTCATAACAGAGACATGATTCGACGGGCGAAGAA
>JAGMEZ010000147.1 GCA_023127905.1 Caldifarciminota bacterium | reverse complement strand
AGCTCTGTGCAGTCGGCGGTCAAACCTGTTGAAAGGTTTACAGCTAACCTTCCAAATAGTGATCGTCCAATGGTTGTTGAACCGGATAAAACTATTTCCGGCATAAATTCAAGAATAAGTTCTTTTAGCACTTTTGAATATGGTTCGGGAAGATAGTTTGCAAGTTCAGGTT
Source organism: Caldifarciminota bacterium (assembly GCA_023127905.1). Lineage (GTDB taxonomy): Bacteria > Hydrothermota > E44-bin80 > E44-bin80 > E44-bin80 > JAGMEZ01. Next base: position 2,481 of record JAGMEZ010000147.1, on the reverse strand, counting down.
CATCGACAATGATAACGGAATCCGCGCCTTTTTGTATTAACATCTCAACCTCTTCTTCGATATTGTATCCAAGAAGGACTGCTGAGAGGTTTCGGTTTAACTTATCGGCAAGTTCCCTTCCTTTACCGACTAACTCAAAAGAAACGGGTTCCACTTTTCCTCTTTTCTGTTCAGCAAAAACCCAGACATGTTTATACTTTGAAAGTTCTAACGTTTCCTTTTTTTCCTTTTCAATAACGATCGCTTCTTCCTCGCATGAAGAAACGCAAATTCCACAGAGAGTGCATAGTGTCTCATCTATCACTATTCTCCCGTCATCTTCTTTGATAGCAAATACCGGACAAATATCAATGCAGATACCGCACATCGTGCATTTTTCTTCGATAATATTTATTGGTAGGCTGTTATTTCCTTTCTGGTTCATTTATCTTCCTTTAGTATATCTGTTCCAACAGCTTTTTTTATTAACTCTCTTAATCTTCGGTAAGCAAAAGCTTTACTTTTGCCTTTTCCGGGAATGGGAACAATGCTTGGCAGAGGTCTAAGCGAAAGTTTCAGGAAGAGATCTTCAATTCCTTCAATACTATCTTCTCCTATGAGTATTACAGAGTAACCCTTATTCACTATATTCAAAAGGACTTCGATGATGTTCTCTTTCGTAACAGGGAATGTATCAACTCCGACCATCTTTAATGGTTCTATAATATCCTGTTCTCCAATTGCTGCAATCCTGCCTGTCATTTTTTTAATTAAAGGTTATTGGGATTCTCTCTCTCATTTCTTCGGTTGGGATTTCGTTTATCTTTCCTACAAGAATCATCTTCAGAATGTTAATGTCTTGTTCCCGTGAAACAAAATATGCTACAACCGGTTCTACTCCAAACGTAACATAGCGGGTTAGTTTCATGTAACGCATTATGAAATTCTCGCATTCTCTATCAAAGGCTGAGAAGGAACCCTTCTCTATTATTTTTTTGATTCCAACTTCTAATAGACTGTAATATGGATTATTTCGGAAGAATGAAGGAAGCATTTCAAGGGATTCACCTGTTAATAGCAAGAAAAAGGAAGTTGAGAGATTTCCACCATCAATTAATACATCCTCTATGTTATCTTCCGTATCAAAATATTTTATTCGTAGGAGTGTTGAAATATTAATGAGATCAATCTTCATCTTTATATAATCGATAAGAAAAGGGATACGAGTTTTTTGTGATAGAAGAAGATGATGTTTATATTCCAGTTTATCAATAAGAAATTCCATAGATTTAAGACTCTTTTTTATATAATGATGTGCAAGTGCCTCTCCAATGGTTTCTCTCATAAAATCTGGCAAAGCATTAAAATTTTCTGTCTCAAAAGCTGTTTTTACATCTGTAACAGGAACGGTTCCAAAATTGCTGAGAATATCAGATGTTTCTTTCTCACTGAGTCTTTTCTTAAGCGAAACCTTTATATTGTGAAAATCGAATTGAATTCTAAATAATTGTTTGACTTCAAAGTCATATATTAAATGTTCCATAAGGTCGAATGAGATATGTTTATCTTGTGTAACAAGTTCGTTATATTTCTCAGGTTCCTTTAATTCACCTATTGTGTCATCATAGGCAGTATCCTCAAGGTAAATGAGGGCGTCACTTACAGACGGACTTTCGATCATCTTTTCTACCTTTAATGGAGAAAGGAGCTGCGTTTCCAACACTCTTATTCTTCCTGTTGAATATGCGTATCTAATATCAGACTTAAATTCAACCATTTATTCTTTTCCTTATCAGAATTCTCTGTGCCCTCTGTGGTTAAATAAATAGGGTTTTAGCAAGTTCGCTTTCAAGTTTTTCCTTTATTTTGTCGAGTAACGTTTCGATTATTGCATTAAATTCATAGGTTTCCATTATCAGTATGCAGCCACCGCTAAAATTGCCCTTTTCAAACTTTACATTTTCTTTTGATCCAATTTTCTTCAGGATTTCTTTATAGATGCCTTCACCAAATTTCTTAATGTCACTTTCAGCTAATATTAAAGTAAACTTATCCCCTCCAACCTCATCTTTAATCATTCGAGTGATAAAATTAATATAATCTGCCTTCTTGAGTGAAAGTAGTCTCTTTTTTGTTTCATCAAAGACTGAGTCAATGATTTTTCGCTTCTCTTGAAGAAGAATTTTTCGGTTTTGCATCCTTGCTTCCGATAGCCTTCTTTCCAGTTCCTTTCTCTTTGTATCCTTTGCAATTACTCCTGTTTCCTTCTCTATTTCTCCCGCTCGATTAGTAGATTGTTTGAGTATTTCTTCTGCCCTAATTTTTGCTTCTTGAAGGATCTTTTCTGCTTCAGTTTTTGCATCACTCAAAATTTTTGCTCTAATTTTAGTATCAGTCAAATCAATTCCTCCTTTGTTGATGTTGAATACTCATGATTTATTATCCATTTTCAAGAAAATTATGTTATTTTTTTGCGAAAATCGCTTTCTAAACTTTAGCCAA
>JAGMEZ010000146.1 GCA_023127905.1 Caldifarciminota bacterium | reverse complement strand
CAGCAACCATTATTCTCTATCTTGTATTTTTTGTAATCCTTTTTGTTTGAAATAGTGAGATAGTATTTTCTCTGTGGTCTCTGTAGTTTGTTTCTGTGGTTTCTTTCATATTATTTCAGTTCTTTTTTCACAGTATATGAAAATATAGGCAAAATATTACCATTTGTCAAGGGTAAAAATCATCCCTTCTTCTTTCCGGACAAACTATCCTGTACGATATATCAAACAACGGGTATTTTTTATCTTAAGTAAATAATTTTTTTCACTTTAGATATATCTTTACTCTTTATTTTTACAAAATATATACCTGAAGAGAGGTTCTTACCTGTCCAAGTAATATTATGCACCCCAGGCTTAAAGACACGATTAAGAAGCAGAGCAACACGCTGACCCAGAATATTGTAAACGGATATATTCACCATGGACTCATTTGTCAAAGCAAAATTGATTAAGGTTTTCCCCTTAAAGATATTGGGAAAGACAGAAAATCGAGGTTTAACCATTGGCTTTGAATTTTCGTATATGCCTGCTGTAGCAAACCGATAGATATTCTCATTACAGGGGGCACGATGACCTGAGGAGAGGATCTGCCAGACATCCCCAGCATCAGGTGGAATTGTCATCTGCCCTAATTTATTGAACCAGAAATATCCTCCGCTAACGTAAAAACCCTTATGATTATCAGGATTAAAAATTTCACTTGGATTTGCTGGACCAAACCGCCAAGAATCTTTCCTCTCACTATTAAAAGGAATAAATGCTATATTTGTCGTATCATTAATTTCAAGTGTTAGTTTTGATGTATCAGGTGGATACTTTTTCCACCTCACAATATAATCCGAACCTCGGAACGTCCAAAAGCAGGGAGGAAGCGGGGGAGCAGTTCCCATACTATCTTCACCAAAAATTTCAAGATTACCATCAAATCCACTTTGATTATTGACAATATCGAAGTCAACAAACCTGAAAGAACTCTTGTCTATCTGAATATTAAACTCTAAGGCAAAACCGTCTATTACCGTGGAAAAATGACTACAAAGTCTTCCGTCAAGATAAACACCGAGTGAGCAGTGTTCAATTAAACAGGAACTAGTGGTGATATCCCATAGATCATAACAATAATAGACATCATAAGGCGATAATCCCTTTTCAATTGGATAAAATCTTACTTCATATGTGTGTCCAGTGAGTTGCGCAGAATTGTAAAGAAAGCAATTCAAAGTGAGTGAGTTACATCCCCCTTGAATATGTTCAACAGTTGCGGCAGGTGAATGGTCATTCAGAATAGTAATAGAAGTTAAACTCGAATCAATACCACAAGTATCATTATCTCGAGCAACGACCTTGAGTCTGTAATCACCATTATGAAAATAGAAGGTATTCCAATCATATTCTCCAGTATTATCAATATCCTCTGCAATTGTCTCCCAATCGACATACCCCTCTCTTTTCGCATAAAGATCGATAAGTAAGATATCTCCATCTGCATCATTTGCCCACCATTCTATTGTCACTGTATCCTGTACTGTCCCGGATAAAGGCGCAAGTAGTATTACATCAGGTACACCATTACCTGGATTATTTATCGTGAATAATGAATCTGAAATATCCTCGCCCACAGCAAGTGTATCATGAACCGTGACCCTTACAATATATCTTGTGCCATCAGGAAATCCAAGTGTATTCCAGTCGTATGAATGAATATCTGGAATGGATGTGACAATATCCTCGTATGTTCCTCCACCATCACGACTGCAGGAGATATCAACTAAGAGAGGAGCGCCGGTTGCTGTTGAATCATCCCAGGTTATTGTGAAGGTTCCGGTTATTATTTCACCACCATTTGGGTCTTCCACTGTTACATCATGGGTAAGATAATTAGAATTATAAAGATTTTGGGCAAGGTCATCATTTGCCAGAAAATCATTTGTATCTGCACCGGCAATCACTGCAATGACTACTTTTACAGTTTCATCAGGGGCAAAATCGAATGGTCCGGTGCATTGAAGAAACCGAACATCAGTTGGCTCAGTAATCGTATCAAAAGGATGGTATAGACCCGTAGTATAATTATATCCAGCAATAAGCTGATATGCCTCATAATCACTTCCCGGATCTGGTTCACCCTGTCCACCAGTCCCTGGATTATGAGTTATTTTAAAAGCAGTTAGTCCTATCTGCTGACCCAGGGTATCGGGCGGGCTTTCAAGAAAGTCAAAGCCTATAAAACCCGGTGTGTGTATCCATCCCGGTTCAAAAAAATCTGAATCATATGCATAGCCAAGGTCTCTTGATTCGTCAAAGCCAATGAGGTCATCAGTAGCGTCACCAATGTCAGCGTCGCAATTTACTGCAAGCTGGGTTTGGAAAATTGTATCAGGACTGTCGTTAATAATCAAATAATTAAGGAAAATAAAATCCTCGTAATAGTGATAGTCCCAGGCATATCCAACCTGAATAACCTTGATTAAAAGTGGCTGGGAGCACACAGCTGAATCCTGGTCATTGAGAATCGCATAACTGTCCTGTTTTGAGCGGACAATCGGATTACCCAAGGAATCTCGCAAAGGCCAGAGGTTTGTATCTGCAGGGTCATCGCTCATTAGAACCCGCTCATCAGGATTTGGATAACCCGGCTCATTTGGTAAATCACCGGGCACAAATTCGCTCTGGGCTGATGATGCATCGTACCCCACAGAAACCTTAATATCCATCTTCATAACTTGTGTGCCAACTGTATGTGCCGCTGCCGTTGTCTTTACAAATCCCCTGATTACATCAGTAAAAGAAGTATCAGTCTTACCATGATGGAGCATCAATTCATCTTCAATTAAAATGACGCCCGTGGAATCGAATCCAAGAGTTGAGTTGACAAAAATTTCAGTAGCAGTAGGATCACAACCAATAGCAAGTGATGTAGTATCGGTGTAGCATTTATTTAAACCGCCAACCCAGATTCCGGCACCATATATATAACTCTCGCTAGTACCCTTTGGCCAGATTCCTTGATCCAGATAGCCGAACATACCGTAGTTTGTCATCCTCAGATAAAGTAATCCCTTATCATGATGTTTTTGACTGTAAACTGCAAAGCTCGGGCCTGCAAAAATAATCAAAATGAGAATAATGAAACTTTTCTTCATTTCGCCTCCTATTTTATAATAACAAATTTACCAATTTGATCTCTATTATTAAAAGTAAATCTCACAAAGTAAACGCCCGTCGAAAGGGATTTATCAATCTTATCAATTTTCATTTTAGAATTATACACAAGTCTTCCTGATGTTTCGTAAATTCGTACTTGAGACGGCTGATTAAGATTAAAAAGTAATTTCTCCTTGAAGATCGTCGGTAAAGTTTGAGTAAGAACTTTCTTTTTAACCTGTTCTTCAATCCCAACCTCGTTTTCATAAAGATTAACTTTTAGATTACAGAATGGAGTGTAGTATAGGACATCCTCATTTGAAACAATAAGATGATAAACATCAGAATTCTGAGCAATAAATGTGGATGTATCAAAACTGGCAGATAAATAGTCAAATGCTTTAAATTCTTCACCGAGGATATACTTTTGGAAATTTGTATCATCGACAAAAAGAAGGTCAATATTACCCTGAGCATATTTTTCAAAGAAACTGCGATAGACTCTGATTGAATCTCCTGGTCCATATCGTGTAATACAACTTCCACTACTCTGACCCTCTAAAGAATCCAAGATAAACTCAAACTTCCATCGAGACAGGGAATCGAGAGTTGTAGTATCTGAAAAAGCCAATGATGGTAAGTAATTGCCAATATAAAAAACCTTATAGTAATTAATACCGGACTGGCTGTATTCGATGATTTGAATAACCTCTCCCGGGTCAACTGGGTATGAACCAATAGGTGTAGATACACTTGCATAGAAGTTTCTTAAATCACCCAATTCAAAACTGCAGTGCCCTTCAGGATCTGTATATGCCCTTGTTGCCGTACTTATACCACCATAAATTGCCTCCGTGGCTATCGTGACACCAGCGCCATCGATTGGTCTTCCCATTAAATCATAGACATATACATAGAGTGAGCAGGAATTCGAATATGTACCCGTTACGGTCCACTAGAAACCATCACTACGCCAGTTAAAGATCGCTGAAACTCTTTTGCTACCTCCATATTGTTCATCATAAGCAATGTTTGTATCCGCGATATGGGATGAGCCAAAACCCCTGCTAACTTGATAAGGATAAAACCCCCGCTCATAGAATTCACTCCAGACATGGTCTTCACAAGGGGCAGTTGTCCCAACACACGGAACAAGACAGGTTCTTGATGCAGCAGTTACCAGATCCTGAAGTTCACCACAATTCCCATCATGTTCATGGGCAATGATATTAGGCTGGATCGGACGATTTCCCTGCGCCAATACAGGCACTGTATATGTTACCCAATTGGCAATAACATCCAGGGCATAGTCATCAGGAGTAAATGGACGTCCTGCAGGAAGCACCATTCGCTCGCCGTTCCATACAAGTTTTACCTCTTTTATTTTCTCGCCAAGATTTGGATAACCCCCATCAGATTCATAAAAAAGATATTCTCGCCAGAACATTGAATATACATAAGAACTCATATCAGGAAATTCATCGGTAATAATCGGGTGAACAATATACTCGTAGTAGATTTCCCAGGGTAGCTCAATCCAGACACTGTCGTCATCTTCCAATATCCTGTAGCTAACAGTTGAATAGAAATCTCCATTAGGTAAAGAGTAATCAACAATATCTACATATTGTAAGGAATCATCGATTTCATATAATAATTCGGCATTTACAATCAACAAATTCGGGTCAAATCCTGAATATGAAAGAATCTCTGGTCCAATATGGCAGAT
>JAGMEZ010000145.1 GCA_023127905.1 Caldifarciminota bacterium | reverse complement strand
GTGCGGGACACAGTTCCTGTATGGCAGTTGGCTCAACTAACCAGAATAACACATACTCTTCGTTCTCGAGCCGCGGAGCAACACAATGGTGGTTTACCCCATGGTATGAATATTCATATCCACCTGGATTAATAAAACCCGATGTTGCAGCTCCGGGAGGTAGTCCTGGTATAACTTCACTTCGTTATAATAACAATACGGGATATGTTGGTGGATGGCAGGGAACATCAATGTCATGTCCACATGTTACCGGAACAATTGCTCTTATGCTTTCAAAAGACCCGAGCCTTACACCAGAGGAACTGGATAGCATTATCGAGGGAACTTGTCTTGACCTTGGGACCGCTGGAAAGGATAATTACTATGGTGCTGGTTTAATAAATGCTCTTGATGCTGTCAACGCCGTAGGTGGTGGAAGTGGTACAAGCGGAACCTTCTATTGTAAAAATGTTGGCGATGCTAACCTGATTGTTACCAACATTGTTAAATCCGCATCCTGGATCACGTCCGTTTCACCAACAGCATTCACAGTTGTTCCAGACGATTCTCAGGGAGTAACTGTGAATATTGATGAATCAGGGCTTCCGGGCGGGACATACCACGATACACTCTGGATATCCTCTAATGACCCGGATGAAGACCCTTACGCAGAAGTCGTTATTCTCTCTATAGGTACAGGTATCGAAGAGGAACCAGCAGTAAAGATAGTCCCCGCTGCATATACTATAAAATGTTATCCAAACCCGGCGAGAAACGCAGCTTCGGTAAGATTCTCACTTCCTCGGAAAGGTCACATTTCCCTGTATGTATATGATGTAACAGGAAGAAAGGTTTCAACGATTGTCAACGGTGAATTCAACAGCGGTACCCACAGCATCGTCTGGAACAGGAAAGATAACAAAGGTGTAAAAGTTCCCCAGGGAATATACTTCATTCGATTAAAAGCAGAAGGAATGGAAGCACAGGGGAAACTAATACTCCTTAACTAAAGGCTTTATGAAGAAAGTAGAGGGGGGTGTATCAAACACTCCCCTCTTTCATTTTAAACCCCTCTCATATAATTACTCTATTTTTTCTTAGCCCAAAACCATATGCCACAAGCCATTATGTAGGAGAGACTTCCCAGTCTCGATATTTTTTCCGCTTGCTTATTAAAGTAAACTATGGTACTTAACAATAAATAAAAGATGTTAAGATAATTAAAATGTCAAAGACTAAAGCTATTGCATTGTTTTCTGGTGGACTGGACAGCATACTCTCCGTGAAGATTATGCTTGAGTTGGGAATCGATGTTTATCCAATAACTTATTTAACTCCTTTCTCTGGCACCATAAAATCTGGATGTGAAGCCGCACCAAGAAGAATATGCGAAAAATTAGGAATTCCATTAAAGGTCAAGTTTTTAGGAAAAGAATTCATAGAATTAGTAAAGAACCCTCGTCATGGATACGGAAAAAATATGAACCCTTGCATAGATTGCCGAATTCTAATGTTACGAAAAGCAAAGAAGTATATGGAAGAAATTGGTGCTGAATTCATTATCACTGGAGAAGTATTAGGAGAGCGTCCAATGACTCAGAATAAAAAGTCAATGAAACTTATTGAAACCAAATCAGAACTTGAAGGAAAAATAGTGAGACCGCTCTCTGCTCGATTACTCGAACCAACAATTCCTGAACAACAGGGTACGGTAAAAAGGAAAAACCTTCTTGCTATTGAGGGTCGGTCAAGAAAGCCACAGATGAAACTTGCGCAAGAATTATACATCTCTGATTACCCAACACCGGCAGGGGGTTGTCTTCTAACAGATCCAGTTTTTGCTAAAAGAATAAAAGACGCTTTCAAGTACAACGAGGATTCTCTGAGAGAAATATCACTTCTCAAATATGGAAGGCATTTCAGGCTTACAAGCAGGGCAAAAGTGATTGTGGGAAGAAATGAAAAAGAAAATGAAATTATCCTTGCTTTAAAACACCCCTCTTGTACATGTTTAGAAGCGTACAATCTCCCGAGTCCCATCGTCTTGCTACTCACTACAAAAAAAGATGATAATATTGAGAAAGCAGCATCCATCTGCTTGAGATACAGTGATTGTAAAGAAGAAAAAGGAAGGGTTGATTACTGGCAGAGATGGGAAGAAAAAGAATTTATTAATGTAAAGAAAATGAGGATGGAAGAAATAGACGAAATCAGGATTTAATTGGTTATGATTATTCTGCTTGCTTCACGATCTTTTTCTGATCTTCGGGGTCTATTTTTGTAAAGATAATTCCAATATCAAACATACCATTTTCCTTTACTTCCAAACGTGCTACCTTCGCTTGTGCAGAGACTTCCTCTTCAGAGGAAGGTGATTTCAATGTAATATCAAGAACAGATGCTATTGGAATTGGTTTTTTACTTTCAAATAATAGTCCACCCCCAGCAACATTTTTCAATTTTGCAGTCTTAACCTTTTTTTCTTTCAGTATCCTGAAATTAATATCCCAATCTGTAGACGCACGTTCAAATTTTCTCTTTTCTCTATAGAAAACATATACCCTATTTTTCCCGTCATTTTTTGCCCGGAAAAGCGCAGTATCTGCATTATCCACGAGCTCTTCTACTGTATTTCCATCAATTCCGAAACTGGCAACGCCTGCACTAACAGTAATGTAATACTTATCCTCAGGAAGAAAATTCACACTTAAAACATCCTTTCTTAATCGCTCCGCCGCAATTACAGCTTTTGAACCTCGTGTCTCCGGTAGTATGATTACAAACTCGTCTACTCCAAAACGACATGGGAAATCAACCTCCCGCAATCCTGCTTTGATAATCTCAGCAACTCTCTTTAGTACCCTATCTCCAAAGGCATGCCCCTTTAAATCATTGCAATTCTTGAAATCATCAATATCTACAAACATTATTGAGAGATCGGTTCTGTATCTCTTTGCACGTTGAACTTCCCTATAAAAAGCTTGCTGAAAAAACCGTTTATTGTATAAACCTGTAAGCTCATCCGTAACTAATGATCTCTCAAGCTTCTCAAATATCTCTATCTCTATTATCTTTGGATTTCTTATCTGCTTGTTTACAGCGATAAAATAATCAAGCATTGCAACCCTCAAGCCAATATTCCTATCGAGCGACTTACTCATCTCTTTCCTGTGCTTAAGAATATCATTCCATGTCTTCTCTGCCAATTTAGGATCCATTTCTAAATGTGTAAAAACCCTCAATAAATTAGAAAATAAATTATTTTCATCCTGTTTCATAATTCCCTTTAGCCTTTCAAGTAACCACACCTGAGTTTTCTCATCCTCATCAAGAAGATCCAAAATTTCCTGAAATAGTTTATCTTTCTTCATTCTACTACCTCTCTTTTTTACTCCCTCTCCCTTGATACCTGCTTACGACAAAGCTTCAGCGTAGGAGGAGGGGAGAATTCACCACGTTAGATAAGTCACCATCTAACAGGGTAAGGGTGAAAGTGACAGTTATTTGTCATCTGTTCTCTGGTTTCTGATATCTGACTTCTATCTTCTATTTGCAATAAGCCATTTGCTAATGGCTGTTAGCCATTCTGGCGGAGGTGTGTAGGAATCGAACCTACCGTCCCCGACTGAGGACAACTGGATTTGAAGTCCAGTAGAGACACCAGCCCCTATCCACCTCCATTCATTACCTCAGACATAAGACCAAATAACAAGGGATGTAGGATAGAAGATGTAAGATGTAGGTCTTATGTCCTTTTCTCGTGCAAATGCATCAATAATGTACTATAAAATATTTTTATGCTATCGTCAAGGAAAAAAAACCACGAATAACAATCCTAATTCAACCGCAGATACACACAGATAGCCAATCTGGATTCTACACCGCAGAGCGCGCAAAGATCTTTTCTTTTTTCCTTGACCTTTAATGAAAAAAGAGTTATAATTTAATAATAAATTTATAAATTTGATTGACAAAAAATGAAATCAACGAGATATTAGAATGGAATTGCTTAAGATACTTACTATTGTATTGTTTTCAATTTTCTTACTGGTATTAAACCTCTCTGCTCAAGGTCCGGATACTCTCTGGGTAAGAAAATACGGCGGGTTAGATATGGATGAAGCACATTCAGTTCAACAGACTTCAGACGGAGGATACATCATAGTAGGAATGACAAAACCTTTTGGTGTTGTCAAAACTTTGAACGTTTATCTTATCAAGACAGATGCAAATGGAGATACTATCTGGACAAAAATGTATGGTGGTTCTAACTATGATGCAGGATATTCAGTTCAACAGACAACAGATGGCGGATACATCATAGCAGGAATGACAAGCTCATTCGGAGTAGATAGTGGCGATGTTTATCTTATCAAAACAAACTCGTTTGGTGATACACTATGGACGAAGACATATGGTGGAGTGAATTTTGATTGTGGTTATTCAGTACAACAAACCTCAGATGGTGGCTATATCATTGCTGGTAGAACAGGTTCCTTTGGAGCTGGAAATGATGATGTTTATCTTATCAAAACAGATACGAACGGAGATACGCTCTGGACAAAAACCTATGGGGGACAGGGGCGTGACATTGGTTATTCAGTACAACAAACCTCGGATGGTGGATACATTGTCGCCGGATATACTGAATCATTCGGTCCGGGGTATTGCAATGTTTATCTCCTAAAAACCGATTCACTTGGCAGCTTGACATGGTCAAATTTCTATGGAGGTCAAGGTACTGATTATGCTAGATCAGTTTGCGAAACTTCTGACGGTAAGTATGTCGTAGTAGGAACAAAATCGGGTAGTTCGAGTTATGAAGTTTATCTGATAAAAACTTATTCAAATGGCGATACAGTGTGGACAAAAACCTATGGAGATATACGTACAGACTATGGCTACTCGGTTCAAGAAACTGTTGATGGTGGATATATTATTGCTGGAATGAGTTACGTATACGGCTCAAACACCCAACATGATGTGTATCTTGTAAGAACCGACAAAAATGGTGATACTCTCTGGACGGAAACGTATGGTGAAGAAGGATGGCAAGAAGCACATTCAGTTCGAGAGACTTCAGATGGGGGATACATTGCTGCGGGAATAACTTTCATACATGGCATTGAGAATATGGATTTTTACGTTGTGAAGACAGCACCTGATCCCGTTGGTGTTGAAGAAAAGCAGGACCCCAGACCTCCGGTCGTAAACATAAGACTCCTCTTCCACCCCAACCCATTCACATCAGAAGTCAGAATTCAGACGACAGAAGACAGAAAAGGAAATTCAGACATCTGTTTTCCAACCTCCGACCTCTATCTTGAAATCTATGATGTGAGCGGGAGGTTGGTTAAAAAGTTATCACTGCCTACTGCTTACTCCGTACTCCCTACTGGGGGAACCTGGGATGGTAGGGATGAGAAAGGAAAGGAGTTGCAATCGGGCATTTACTTCCTCAAACTCAACGGTAAGCCTGCCGGGAAAGTGGTGAAGGTGAAGTGAGGAAAAAGGTTAAAAAGTAATTGTATGACTGTAAAGATTGAAGAAATAAACATGAAGGAGGTATTATGTCTCGTTCAAAATTATTAGCTTTTATTACTACATTCCTTATAATCTGTTCCCTTTTGTTTTATGCAACAAGCTGTAGAAAGACAGTTACAGGGACGGAAACTAAGAGTTCTATAGTTTTCTGTATGCTTGCAAATCCGTTTTCTTTGGTCGAACTCATTTCCGATCCCATGCCAGATATCAACTCGGTTAATGCCACGAAAGAGTGGGATGGTAACAGTATTACTTTTCCTGATAAATTTATCGCTTCCGGTAAAGTTACATTTTATGAATATACAGTAAATACTTTAGGTACGACTTACACAGTTAAGGTAACTTCAAATATTGGTAATGCAGAAGGAAGCATTACTCTTCCTGATAGCATATCTATAACACAACCCTCATATAAGGATACAGTTCCAATAGGAGACGTAACTATGTCATGGTCATCTACAGAGGGAGCAGATTGGTATGGTCTTTATATTAATATACACGCATGCGACTCTTTTGGATATCAAGTAAATTGGGAAAACCTCGATACATTGATGACCACTACTACCCTTTTTATACCCTCTTCTCATTTCAACGTTTCTGGTGCAGTATATTATCATGTTACTGGTGCTATTTACGCTAACGCTGGACCACCGCCAATTCCCGGAACTTCAGGCAATATGACAGGAACCCTGAAGGGCATTCTCGTCGGTTATGGCGATATCGGTTTTATTGATTTCTACGTAGGAACACCAACAATAATAAGCGGTTATCAACAAAGGAAGAGGAGCATATCTACTGAAGAAAGAATGGATGCATATCTTCGTAAACTTGATATTAAATAGTAATGATTGGACCAAAGAGTACAAAATTGTGTATTAATATCCTATTGTATGACCGTATATGTTACAATGCGGACATAGAAAGAATGGGTACTGTGGAATAATTGCATAATTGGGGACAGCGCCCCTTTTTCTTTCTAGAGAATAAACCTCTATATTCCAGATTCCAGCCCGGTTCCAGGAACCCAAAAAATTAAATCCCTAGTTTTCATAAAATACGGGAAAATCTCGAAAAAAGATCTTGACAAATGATATAAAATGTACTACAATGTTTCTCAAGAATGCTTAAAATAGCATTTTGGAGAAATAGAATGAAATATGTTGAGTTAAAAGATTCACTTAAAGAATTTACAGTTTTTTCTCTTTCTGATATCGAAAGAATTGATA
>JAGMEZ010000144.1 GCA_023127905.1 Caldifarciminota bacterium | reverse complement strand
ATAAGTTTCTCCATCTAACGGGGTTTAGGGGGATTTTGAAAACCTTTTTCAAAGAGGGATCTGACAAATTGATTGACATAGAAGTGAGATTTTGATATTATTTAGTAGAGTGCAGGTGTAGGGGAACAACAGAAAGAAGAAAGGAGGAGAGATGAAGAAAATAGGTATTATTTTAATTTTACTTGCTTTATCATTTGGGTGTACTGAATTAATGAAGAGAGTTGCAGTCAAAGAACTGGAGTTCAACTTAAAAAGGGTTAGTCTTGTCGATTACGATCTCTCAACGATGACACTAAAAATTGATCTGGATGCATATAACCCGAATGATATTGATGCAGTTATTGATAGACTTGATTACTCGTTTTATATCAATGAAAAGAATGCTGCAAATGGAACTACTGCCAGGAAGGAAACTGTGAAGGCAGGTAAAGAAAAGATCGTATCAACTACTTTAAGAATAAACTATCTAAGTCTTGGGGTTGCAATCCTTGAGGCTGTGAAGGATAAGAAGGCAGATTTCAGAATGGAGGGAACTGTATTTGTTGAGACACCAGTTGGTGCAATCACATTCCCAATAGAGTTGTTCTATCCGTAATAATAGATAAGGAAAAAAATTGAATTTACTCATTCCAGAATTATTTTTCTTGAAATATTAACCTGCGATTGATAATTATTTAGCAAAGATATGGAAAAGGAGTTAAAATGTATATCTGCCATAAATGTAAAAAACAGATTGAGATTGAGGGGAAAGTGGGGAGGGAGGAACTCTGTCCGTTTTGTGGGTCATATCTTCATTGCTGTCTCAATTGCAGGTTTTACGATGAATATGCCCATAATAAGTGCAGGGAACCAAGAAGTGAATGGGTGAGTGACAGAGAGAGGGGAAATTTCTGTGGATATTTTATGTATAAAGATAGTACTGGTGAAGATTCATCAGAGGAAAGAAAAAAGAAAGCAAAAGAAGAGTTAAAGAGATTGTTTGGGAAAGACACATAGGGCACAGTTACTTCTTAAATATGTTCTATCGTGCTTTGCGTACGCTGTAGAGACGTTCCTTCCATACCAATGATTTATTTTGAAGTGAAAGCCTCATAGAGTTGAGGACGATTAGTGTCCACAGAAGCACACTTAAAGGGTGAAGGATAATAAGCACTGGTTTTATTCTAAATTTTAGAGCAATGAGTCCTGTATGTAATGTAATCAAGAGAACCTGGAAGAAGGGTAATAATTTCAGTTGAAGGTTTATTAATCCGTTAAAAAGGAGGAAGTATGGAATGAGATAAAGGCAATAGACAATGGCAAGAAACGGCAAAAGGATTAAAGGTGAATTTTCGAATGCACCAAAAGAATTTTTTGAAAATCCATCCCATACAGATCTAAAATCTTTATAAAATCTTACTTTGACATTGTCCTTACCGTCCATAATGACAAATTTCCCTCCATGCTTTTTTACCAATTGCGCAAGCCTGAAATCATCCAGAATTTCATCCTTGATGTTTTCATGTCCTCCAATTTTTCTGTAGAAATTTGCATTGATAAGCAAAAACGGACCAAGGGCAATTACTGCCTTTTTATACCTGTAAGTATTGACTATTTTTAGTGGCAAAAAACTAAAGAGGGCAAAATGCATGAGCGGAGTAAATATCTTTTCAGGAATGGTCTTGATAATAATATCAGGCATAATAGAGAGAAGTTTTGCTTTTTCCCTGATTACCGAGTGAAGAGATGAAGTGAGCGAATCCTTTCTATGAACAGTGTCAGCATCTGTAAATAGCAACCATTCACCATGTGCGTAACTGGAAAGTGTATGACAGGCAAAGTTTTTTCCAGTCCATCCCTCGGGTAGGTTCTCTCCTATATAAATTTTTATTTTAGGATATTTTTCCTTTAATCTGTTTAATTTTACTAAGGTGTTATCCTCTGAATTATCATCAAGAACGATGAGCTCGAAATTAGGATAATCCTGGTTCGCAAGTGAAGTTATACACTTTTTAATATTCTCACTTTCATTTCGTGCAGGGACAAGAACTGATACAAGCGGAGGTTTTTCCAACGGCTTTTTCCGTTTTGTGATAGGTTTTAGTAGTTTAAGGTTATTTAAAAGATTTAATAGGATTACCAGAAGGGCGATTGTTACAATGCTATTGTATAGTATCATCTTTTATCCCAACCAGATGCTTCTCTGACTTTTCTCATATGTGGAGTATCAATGATTCTTTTGATACCGAGAAACGAGAGAAAGATGACGGTGGCTGTAATTTCTTTTATGCTGTGTTTGAAAAGAGGAAGCCACAGGACAGGTAAACTACCTATCCCGATGACCATAGCAAAGAGATAATACCTTTTTATTGAAAATGTTATTAGCATTAGAAAGAGAGTAGCAAAAGTCGGGATGGGGAAGAGTCCGAAAAGAAACCCGAGTGCTGTAGCAACCCCTTTCCCTCCTTTGAATTTCAGAAATATTGGAAAATCGTGTCCAAGGACAGCTGCAAATCCAGCGATAAAAGTTATATAAAAGGGAAGTCTAAAAAATAGGCAAATAAGTGCAACCACAAAGCCCTTTGAAAAATCGAGGAGCCCGACGAGGATTCCATAGGATTTCCCTATGGTATGAAGTACGTTTCTTGCTCCAACGTTTCCTTCGCCTTCGTATCTGATATCTACTTTCTTAACGAGTTTTGGAAGTATAAAAGCAAATGGTATATCGCCGATTAGATACGATAGTAAGAAGATAATTATGTATAATACTATTTCGTTCTGAATAAAGGAAATAAAAGCGGAATCCATTTTTACTTAGTTATTTCCTTTTCTTTCTCTTTTTCCTTAGATTTTCCCTTCTCTTTACCTTTATCTTTTTTATCCTTATTTTCCTTTTCTGTCTCCTTTTCCTTTTTCGAAATTTCTTTTTTTATCTTCTCTTTCTCTTCCTTTTCCTTCTTAATAGATGCAATGTTTTTATGAATATCGGCAATCCTTTTATTTAATTCAGCAATCTCTTTATTCACTTCAGCGCGCTCTTTTCCTTTCAATTTCTTTGATTCTTCCTTCTTCTTCGCGATTTCCTTTTTAATATCTTCAATCTTTTTCTCTAAATCTTCTGATTTCTCCAGGGACTTTTCTTTACCCGGTTTTGTATCTTCCTTTTCAATTGATTTCTCTTTTTCTTTTGCTTTCTGTACTCTATCTTCCGCTTCTTTTCTTTTTCGAGCCAATTTTCTTTTTGCAATGAACTGATACCACTTTAATTTCTTTTGCTCCTTATCTATCTCTGCAATTTCTTCTTCTGCTTTTCTAACAGCATCTTCTGTATCGGTTGGTTCATCTAATTCTTCTTCTAATTCAGTTTTTGATACAGTTTCCCCCTTTTTTATATCATCAGGATTTTTCGTTTCCTGTGCTGTTATAAAAACTGAGAAAATAAGAAGTAATAGTATAGAAATTACCGTAAAAACTTTTAAGAATTTCATTTTTCCCTCTCCTTTATATTATTTCTTTATTTTGCCAAAGAAATTTTGACTTGTCAAGAAATTATTTTTTAATTTTGTAATATTAATTTTTATTCTAATTAAAATCTTGAATATGTTGAAGGATGAAGTTTATTAGTTTAGTCTTTAAAGATACTCTTTAGTGTCATAAAAGGTGAGTTTACCTTGCTTTGAATTTGCTAAAAAATCTTAAAAAATTACCTCCCAGTATCTTCTTTACGTCGTTTTCTGAATATCCTCTTTTAATGAGCATTTCAGTTAGAGCAGGAAGTTGACCAGCATGCTCAAGCTCTTTTACTCTCGATGACATACCGTCAAAATCGGAACCAAGTGCTAAAACATCTATTCCGCCAATATCCCGTATATGGTCTATATGGTCTACAACGTGTTTAATCCTTACAGGACTCTCTCTTGAAATATAGTAAGGAAGGAAAAAGACACCAATAATCCCTCCCCTTTCTGAAACTGCCTTTATCTGATCGTCTTTAAGATTCCTCCTGTGCTTTCGTATGGCATATGCTCCTGTATGTGAGGAAATAAAGGGCATTGAAGTATTTTCATAAACGTCCCAGAAAGTCTTCACTGAAGCGTGAGCAATATCGATTATCATTTTAAGTTTATTCATTTCTTTAACAACTTCTATTCCAAAATTCGACAGACCATTATGTGGTTTTGCAGAATCAAGGGCAGAATCACCGATACGATTGGACTTATTCCAGGTCAGGGTGAGTATCCTGACCCCTAATCTGTAAAATGCTCTTAATAACTTGATACTTCCTTCAATAGCATCTCCTCCCTCAATTGCAAGTAGAATGCCTATATCACTTTTTTTAAGTTTCTTAATTTCCTCAGGATATCTGATTAGTGAAAATTCACAGTTATTCTCTATAAGTGTATAAGTTGATTCTAATAGCACCAATGCCCTTCTTGCACAGTGATTTGGTGCAAATCTTGGACTGACAAAGGAAGCAAAAACCTGAAGGTTTACTCCACCACTTTTAAGTTTTGGGATATCAATTTGTGTCTCTTCATTATCTTTTCTTATGTCGGCTCCTTTGATGACTTTTCCTATTGTGTCACAGTGGAGGTCGGCAATGAAATGTTTTTGGTAGATTTTTTCTATTGGATCACTCATTGTATCTTTTTACAATAAAATTTTGCTTTTGTCAATCAATTTTCGTGAGAATTTATATTAGGGACAGGTCCCTATGGACATATATTAGTCTTGTGGGACCTGTCCCTTCAGATCCCCTTTAGGGACCTGTCCCTTCAGATCCATCTGTGGCTAATATAGGTATTTATTTTTTTCTTGAAAAATTCATTAATTAAGGTTATAATATTATAGTATTATATTGATAAAGGAGGTTATTTATAAAATGCCAAAAATTCTAACTAAACTTTTCGGGTCTGCAAATGAGAGGATACTAAAATCTTTAAAGCCAATAGTTGAAGAGATTAATTGTGAATTTGAAAAATTTAAGGGATTAAGAGATGAGGATTTTCCAAAGAAAACGGAGGAATTTAAACAACGACTCAAAGAGGGGGAAACGCTTGACGATATAATGGTTGAGGCTTTTGCACTGGTGAAAGAAGCGACCAGAAGACTGCTCGGGAGGAAATGGGATATTACTGGCATAGAAAAGGAATGGGATATGGTTCCATTCGATGTTCAACTTATGGGGGCAATTGTCCTTCATCAGGGAAAGATAACAGAAATGGCTACCGGTGAAGGTAAAACCCTGGCTGCTACGATGCCTCTCTACCTTAATGCATTGACTGGGAAAGGAGTTCATCTTGTCACTGTTAACGATTATCTCGCAAAAAGGGATAAGGAATGGATGGGAAAGGTTTATGAGTTTCTTGGATTAACAGTTGGTGTTATTCAATCCGGAATGAATCCAGATGAGAGAAAAATTGAATATGACTGTGATATAACGTATGGCACAAACAACGAATTTGGTTTTGATTACCTGAGGGATAATATGGCTGTTGTTCCAGAACAGAGGGTTCAAAGTGAACATTATTATGCAATCGTTGATGAGATTGACAGTGTATGCATTGATGAAGCACGAACACCATTGATTATCTCAGGAGCAGTTGAGCATTCAACACATATGTATGATAAATGGAAACCACGGATAGAGGGGCTGTATCGCGCCCAGATTCCCTTTGTTAATAAACTCATTGCGGAAGGCGAGAAGCTCCTTAAAGAAGGAAATGAGAAGGATGCGTGTTTTAAGTTATTCCTGGCAAAAAAAGGTTCACCCAGAAATAAGAAATTGATAAAGCTGGAAAAGGAAAAGGGTGTTTTGAAGATGATTGAATCAATTGAACTTCAATTGATGCGAGATAAGAAACTTCATGAGGTAGAGGAAGAACTATATTATACGATTGAAGAACGAGAAAATACAGTGAAACTAACAGATAAAGGTATGAAATTTCTTTCTCCTGATGATCCTGGAATATTTGAGTTGCCTGACCTTGCAGAGCAAATAGGAAGAGTAGATGTGGATGAGAATTTAAGTTCACGTGAGAGGGCTGTTGAGAAGGAAAAAATTCACATGGAGTATGCGGAGAAAATGAAAGAGAAAGCAAATAGGGATAATCTCCTTAAGGCACTTGAACTATTCAGGAAGGACGAGGAGTATGTTTTAATGGATGGAAAAGTTATTATTGTTGATGAATTCACCGGGAGGCTGATGCCAGGAAGGAGGTTTTCCGAGGGTTTACACCAGGCACTTGAGGCAAAGGAGGGAGTAAAGATAGAGAAAGAAACCCAGACGTTAGCAACCGTTACCTTACAGAATTATTTTAAAATGTATAAGAAACTTGCCGGAATGACAGGAACAGCAGAAACCGAGGCTGCTGAGTTCGGTAGTACATACAATCTTGAAGTTGTGGTTATTGAGACGAATAAACCGATCAGAAGAATAGATTACGACGATGTAATTTATAAGACAAAGCGAGAGAAATACAATGCGGTTATTGATGAAATCATAAGAATGAATGAAATGGGAAGACCCGTTCTTGTAGGAACCGTGTCTGTGGATGTCTCCGAGACACTCAGCCGTATGTTGAGGAGAAGAGGAGTAAATCATTATGTCCTGAATGCCAAACACCATCAGAAGGAGGCGGAAATTGTTGCTCATGCTGGAGAGAAAGGCATGGTAACAATTGCAACAAATATGGCAGGTCGTGGAACTGATATTAAACTTGAGGATGGAGTTGTAAAATGCGAGTGGTGCCAGATATACCATGATTCAGATGAAGTTAAATTCGATGCTGCGAAGGAAAAGCAGTGCAGGGAGGATATGCCATGTGGACTCCATATAATTGGAACTGCAAGGCATGAATCCAGGAGAATAGATAGGCAGTTAAGAGGAAGATCAGGAAGGCAGGGTGATCCCGGTTCTACGCGCTTTTATATCAGCCTTGAAGACGACCTGATGCGTCTCTTCGGTTCAGATAAACTTGTTGCTATAATGGACAGAATAGGAGTTGAGGATAATAAACCGATAATACAGAACAGGTTCGTAACAAGGAGGATCGAAGCTGCTCAGCAGACTGTTGAAGGAATGAATGCAGGGGTAAGGAAAAGACTTCTTGATTATGACGATGTTATGAATAAACAGAGAGAAGCAATCTATGGAATGAGAAATGAAATCCTTGACGGTATGAATCTCAAGGGAAAGATAGAAGAAATGGTTGATGATATTGTTGATGATATTATTGATACCTATACAGGCACAAGGGAACATTCTGATAAATGGAACGTGGAAAGCATGCAAGAAGAACTACTTAATCTCTTTTTAATTGACTGGAAAGTAAAGGGCAAGGAGATGGATACCAGTAATCGGGAAACCTTGAGGGAGGAATTAAAAAAGAGAATAAAAGAAATATACAGTGAAAAGGAAACCCTTATTGGTGGGGAACAGATGAGGGAACTCGAAAGAAGAGTAATGCTTCAGGTTATAGATACGCAGTGGAGAGAGAACCTATATGAACTTGATGCATTAAGGCAGGGAATAGGTTTGAGGGGTTACGCACATAAGGATCCCCTTGTTGAATATAAGAGGGAATCATTTGGGATGTTCGAGGAACTGCTCGGAAAGATAAATGATGAGGTAATAAAGTTCTTGTTCAGGATTCGGATTGAATCACCCGATGCACCAAAACTCAGAAGAGTAGAGGGCGTTTCTATGAAACCAGAGGTTGGTCAGGCGTTAACATCGAAAACGAAGGAACCGGTTGCCGCAGGGGTAAGGAAACAGAGTATAGGTGCAAAGATGCAGAAGAATATCGACAGACCGATGAATGAGAAGGACAAGAAATTTCTTCAAGTATATGAAGAGATGAGGAAAAAGGGTAAAAAAGTGGGAAGAAATGACCCATGCCCCTGTGGAAGCGGGAAAAAATTCAAAAAATGCCACGGTAAGTATTTATAGAGACCTGACCCCTATTAAAAACGGTTTTGAGGTTTCGGGTATGCTTGGAAAGGTGTTCTTGGTTCCATTGGATGCCAGTCTCCTTTTAAGGGTATATTTCTTAGGCAACGGATGATCTCAAAACTGACCCATTTAGAGGCTTCCGATCTATGAAGATAATGCCATAAACCTGATGCTGTGCACTGTTCTTCAATAAAATGAATAAGTGAGTAAACTCGTTTATCCTCCCGATCTGCTCCGATTTTAGAACAAAGCCAGAGAGTAAGCAGAGGGTCGTATTTACCAAAGAAGGTGATAAAACCCCTTACTGTTTCGTAACCAAGTAACCGAGCAAGATCAAAACCGATATTCTGGGTATCTTTTGTTTCTCTTCCTAAAAGCAGATCTAAGGACCTTTTCGCTTCTGAGCTATTCCTCATTTTGGGGTGAAGGGCGAGACAAATCAAAACAGCAGTTGTATTGGATCTGCAACCCCAACGGGAATGAGGCATTTTTCTATACCCCGCAACATAACCATAATTTCCTGATGCCCAGCCAGTCGGCCAGGTACCATCTGTTAATCGTTTATCCAGGAGCCATTGGAAGGCTTTCTCACATCTGGCATCTTGAGCATAACCACACGCTACCAGTCCTCGCAAAGGAAGAGCTGTTTGGAGTGGAATCCAAGTATATTTTTCCTTATCGGCTTCATTGTAATCTATACTTGTTAGGTGCCACGATCCATCCTTTTTTTGTTTTGAAAAGAGAAACTCAGCTCCTTGCTGTACAACTTTATCTTTTTGAGTAAAGCCCAAATAGGCAAGGCGGGCTAAAGCCATTGCTGTTATTATTATTGGGCACGAAGAGGCAATAGCTGTAGGGTGAAGTATAATCCAGGAGCCATCCCTTTTTTGGAGTGAAAATAGCTCCTTTGCTAAAGGATCATTAAGAGATAAAGAACGTAACTCTTGTACTTCTGGATCGGTACCATCCTTGCCAAAAAAGGTACATAATACTTTAGCGCGTAGGATAGGAGAGGGATGAGCAAGGAGCAGTGTTTCAGTTTTCACGTTTTTTCACCTCTGTTCTATTTTTCAATTGGAGCAGGATGTAAGGTGCAATAGGCGTTTTCATCGAAGCTATTCTTTCAGGAGGACCTTCAGCTATTACCTGACCACCTTTCGGGCCACCATCAGGTCCTAATTCAATTAGGTAATCGCAAGCTGCCAACAATGAGGGATGATGTTCGATAACAATAATACTATTCCCTAATTTAACCAGATTCTTAAGCGTTAAAATAAGTTTTGAGATATCTTCCAGATGAAGTCCGACAGTAGGTTCATCTAAAAGGAAAAGTGTAGAAACTGATTCTTGTTTCTTACATAATTCATAAGCGATTTTCATTCGCTGAGATTCTCCACCAGATATCGCATCTTGATTAAGGATCAGATAACCGAGGCCAACAGTTCGTAATGTTCTTAAAGGTCGCGAGGCGGATTCCACATCTTGCCATAATTCGTACACTTCATCAACGCTTAATGAAAATACTTGCGGCAAGGAATGTCCTCTAACTTTGATATCCAATATCTCAGGAGGATAACCTGTCCCTTCACAGACAGTACATGTAACCCCAACATCTGGTAGAAAACCCATATCATAGATCACTTTTCCTCTCCCCTTACAAGCAGTACAGCGTTTGGAGAATAGCTCAGGATTAAGCCCGGACGCTAAAACTGCTTCACTTGATCCATAGATTTTTTCAAAGATTGATTTTAAATTCATAAATCGCATCGGTGAATAGACCCCAGCTTTGGATTGATCAATCACTAAAGTCCTCGCTGGAGCATTGGTAAGGTTTTTATACGCGCCTGGCGTTATCTCTTCTCTGGCCACTGAAGTCGTGTATTTTTTTGGAGCCAAAATCCGACCAATAGTATCGATTATTAGGGTACTCTTACCAGATCCTGATACTCCGCAGATTCCTGTCAGTACTTCAAGAGGAATTTTCAATTTCTTTATTTTAAGATTATTCTCAGTAGCACCCTGTATCTTCATCCACTGTTTGGGCTCTTTTCGCGAATCAAATGCTAAAGCTCTAATTTTACCACTCAGCCATTTACCTGTTAGCGTAGGTGTGTTTTTAATTTCTGCTGGGGTACCTTTAGCCTGAAGAAAACCACCGTTTTTGCCTGAACCAGGACCCAGGTCGTAAATTATATCACCTTTTTGAATAACCTCAGGATCGTGTTCAACGATAACTAAAGTATTACCGATATCGGTAAGAGTTTTGAAACTTTTTACTAAGGCTGCGACCTCTGTTGGATGCATACCTCGCGTTGGTTCGTCTAAAATCACGGTTATCCCTGTTAGTTCACTGCTGAGCAGAGCTGAAATGCGGATCCGTTGAACCTCACCGACTGAAAGGGTACGTCCTAATCGTGCTAAATTCAGATAACCAATGCCTACTTGAGTAAGAAATTTTAATTTCTGTATAACTGTTTCTAGATTATCTCTCACTAACTCATTAGAAAAGTCAGTCAGCTTAAGAGCGCTCATGATGTTAAACAATTCTTCGATTGGTATCACATGATAATCATGAAAATTGCGATCAAGCACGTGAACAGCCAGAAATTGTGGTTTAAGTCGAGCTCCTTTACAAGCAGGACAAATTTCAGTATCGGTATAGGTTCCACCCTGATCCCAGTCTCCTACCCATTTATAAAACCCTGGGAATTTCATTGAGGTAATACGTTCTCGACCGGTTCTACTTTTAAAGTGAACCTGAATTTTCTCCTGGGTTCCGTAGAGAAAGGCTTTTTGAGCTTCTTTGCTCATTTGAGCCCAGGGAGTTGAGACTGGATTAAAGTGATACACTTTAGCCAATCCACAGACCAGATCATAACCGCCATTAAATGGTTTGCATAAATAACCTTTAGGGAAAAAGCCCGGAGAATACATGGCTCCTCTGCATAAAGGCAAATCGGGTCTCGTGATAAGTTTACCTGGATTAGGTTTTCTTAAAGTTCCGATACCATGACAAGTAATACAGGCAGCATGATAATTACTGGGAGAGAAATAGCGTGGCAGTGGTAGTTCATCTGTAAATCCACATTGAGGACAACTCCATTTTTCTTCACGATTAAGCAGAATGCCGCACTGGGGACATTTTCGCGTTCCTGTAAAAGCAAAGAGTACAGCTAAGTGATGGGTTAAACCTGTGATTGTCCCAACAGTGGCTCGGACATTATAAATCTTCCTGTCATGACCAATACTGACAGCAAGTCCTAAACCTTTGATTTCGTCTGCTGAGGATTCCAGCTTTTCTCTTGTATTTTGTCGCTCATACATACTCAGGCTTTCAAGAAATCTTTTTTTGGCTTCATTTTCCAGGACATCATGAACAAGACTTGATTTTCCAGAACCTGAGACCCCGGTGACCACGTTTATTTTTCCTTTTTCAAAGGCAACGGTGATATTTTTAAGGTTATGGGTGCGGACATTTTTTAACGTAATCTTAGTCTTGGACTGATATTTTTTTGAAAGGACATGAGTGGGCTTAAGTTTATTTTCTTCTTTTAGAACCTTGGTGGTAAGTGAGTTTTTACAGCTTAAAAGTTTGTTTAACCTTCCCTGATAGAGTACTTTCCCTCCATAAGGTCCTGCTCCAGGACCTAAGTCAATAATCCAATCAGCAGCACGAATTACATCAGTATTATGCTCAACCGTTATAATAGAAGCTCCATTTTGTACCAGTCCAGATAAAACCTTTAGTAATACATTGACATCCATAGGATGTAAGCCAGTTGTTGGTTCATCTAAGATAATTAACTTATTTTTAAGATGCCTTTTTCCTAAAGATTTAGCTAATTTGACACGCTGGGCTTCACCTCCGGAAAGGGTAGGGGATTTTTGCCCTAAAGTTAAATAACCAAGACCTACATCTATCAGGGTTTTCATTTGGTGCAGTAGATTTAATTTGTACTTCTTGGCTATCAAGTTATCTTTTTCAAATAAGGCATAAACATCTTCAATACTCAATTCATACACATCCGCAATAGAAAACTGTTGGTCATTGATTGATACTTTGTGATTCAATACCTCATCAGAAAAGCGTTTACCATCACAAACAGAACAGGTAATCCACATACTGGGGAGATGTTTTAGTTTTACTTCGAGAGCTCCAAGACCTTGGCACACCGGACAGGAGCCTTCAGGTCGATTAAAAGAAAAGAAGGAGGCAGATAGCTTTGTCTTTTCTGCAAAAAAATCACGTAGTATGTCTGAACATTTAGTATAGGTTGCTGGATTGGATCTTGGATTTCTGCCAATAGGACTTTGATCAATGAAAAGCGGATTGATAAAGTCACCTTTAAATCCTTGGCAATTTTGAGGTCGCTTTTTAAGCAGGGTTTTGACGATCACTTCCTCTATCAATGTACTCTTACCTGAGCCTGAAACACCGGTAATTACAGTTAGACTTGATAGAGGGATAGAGACATCAATATTTTGAAGATTACGGGCATATGCCTTAGAAAATTTTAGAAAAGTGTGAGTTGATGCAAGTTTCGCTGGTAGGATAACTTTTTCACGTTGACTAAAATACCTGCCTGTAGGCGTATTTTGTCGCCATAACTTTTGAGGCGTACCAGAGAATAACACTTCACCACCATGTTTTCCTGCTCCTGGACCCAGATCAAGGCAATGATCTGCCTGTGCTACTGCCATTCTATCATGTTCGATAAAAATGACCGGACCTGGTAAATCTCTGAAGTTCTGAATTAAAGTATCCACATCTGAGGGATGCTGCCCTATGGTAGGTTCATCCAAAACATGGAGCATATCCTCTAATTTACACACCAAGGCAACCGCTAATCTAAGCCTTTGTGCTTCTCCGCGCGAAAGGGTAGGAGAAGGGCGATTAAGTTGAATATAGCCAAGCCCTACCTTATGCATAGATTCTAAACGAATGAAGATTTCATGCAAAATTCTACTATCAGCTGTTGTATCAAGTGTTCGCTGAGCATTTTTATTAAGCTGCTTTTTATTGAACAATTGTTGCAATAAATTATAAGCCTCGTCAATAGTTTTGGCTAAGAATTGAGTCAAAGTTAATCCCATCCATTCTACCCGAGCGACTAATACATGGAGTCCTGTGTTTTTGCATCGCTCACATCCCTTGCCATGACAAATATAGCATGGTGTATTAAAATGAACCGGTTTAAGTTCTGGCAACCATTTTCCACATTCACTACAGATCGTATCAAGTGAGAATTCTTCTGTGGAATCTTTCGTTACTATGTTAATAGTAGAAACATCCAAATCGCTTACACTCTGCAGCAAACCGCGGAGTTTGGTAATAGCAGGTTTCTTATTAATAGTTTCCAATAGTATTTCGATGGTATGAGTCACAGCAGGGTCAAGTCCCTTTTTTAATAATTGGGATTTGAAAACTTTATTATCAATGATTAGCTGATCAGGATAGAGAGAATTCAGCTGTTGCAGCAAGGTTTGATGAGATCCCTGTATCTTTTTAACTAAGATTGCTCTGAACTGGATAGGGATAGACAAATTACCAATTATATCAATGATTTGATCTTCGCTACGTATAACAGCTTCTGCTCCACAATTATGGCAGAACCTTTTTCCGAAACGAGCATATAGAATACGGAGAAGTGGATGTAGCCCGGAAGCAGTGGCAACAATTGAGTTAGGATTTCTATTTAAGAGGTCCTGACCAAGGGCAACCGCTGGTCCTAAGCCAGTAATCTTTCTTACCTTGGCTGGCTGTTGATCTTCAGTAAAGTGGTGAAAAGAAAAGACCTCCCGAAATCTTCTTTGTGACTCACTAAATAGGGTGTCGAAAACGAGTGATGTTTTACCAGAGCCAGATAATCCAGTAACAGCTGTCAAACCATCAGAAAATACGGTATCGATATTCTTTAAATTATGTTCACTTGCACCTTCGATTTTAATATGCATAAGTAGTTGCTTTCTTTAATCAAAAGATATTACCGCCTATCAATGTAAAAGGCGCCTGACCCCGAAATAGTCCCTAAATTTTCAATCTACAGATATTATATATAAATTAAAACGGAAAGTCAAGATTTTTAAGGTTTATCAACCCTTAATCATAATAGTAAGACATCAAAGCCACAAATTCTTTATTCCCAAGGATTCATAAAAATTAAACATCCCAAGCCGCATCCTTAATAAAGGTTACAAAAAAGATAGAATTTTTCTTGACAATATATAATATTTTATTATACTTTATTAGTAAATGGAAGAATAATTATATGGAAAAACTTTCAAAAAATCGAGATAATTTTCGTATTAAGTTTGTTTGGCTTATTGCAGAGTTGCTCGTTATATTTATTGGGGTCTTTGCTGCTTTTTTCTTAGATAACATCAGAAATAAAAGACAGGATGAATATAGAAAACAACAGATTTATATAGCATTAAAGGAGGAATTTACACTTACTTCAAAGGCAATGAGGCAAGCAATCCCATTATTAGATAGTATTGTCGCAAATTTCATGGACGAATATGAAAAAGGTGCTATGCTAAAACCAAAGAGGTTTCATTTTGCAATTGGAGTCCGTACAGATATATGGGAAGCGTCTCTTCAGTCTGGTGCTTTAGAAATAATTGATGTCAAACTCATTTTTCGACTTTCTAAATATTATTCATTTATTCGATTTGTTTCAGATGAAAATAAGAATTTTGACGGATTAATCCATCAATACCTTATTCCAAATATAGACAAAAATATAGGAGAATTTTATAATATCAAAACAAAGAAATTTAAGGGAAAATACTTCTGGTATTGTGAATCGCTTGATAATATTAACAACTATATGAAAGGAATTCAGAGGATGACAGATAGTTTACTGGTGGATATTAATAATTGTATTGAAAATTGATTCGTAACTATCTTTCCCAGTCGTCCGTTGGAGTAAATGGCCTGTCCACCGAAGCCTTGGCGCAGGTGGGCCTTTCCCCGTTTCTCCTTTTATTGAGGCCTTCCTATCAACCCCCCTACGCAGAACAGCAAAATTTCTGAAGAACGCACACTTTATTGTGTAAGTTATTAACAAGTTTAATATATTTCTTGACATCTATCGTTAAATTGTGTATTACCATAATAGTAATAGATAAGTTTTGGGGGATCCTTTCTTAAGAGGGGTTTCCCCCAAATTAGTTCTACAGACTCTCATAAATGTTGTGGTAAAACTATAATACAACAGAATAAAATGCAAGAAAGTTTTTCACATTCCGAGACAAAACACCCAAAAAGCCAGTTGTTTAATGTGAATGATAACAATTAAACTTGCAAAATTCAGGATAATTAAGTATTCAGGGGGCCCACTATAAATATTGGCATTATTATTGGCAGGATTGGTGATGTTGATGGAGTTGCGCTTGAAACTGAAAAATGGATAGAGATTCTCAAAAAAATGGGATACAGAATATTTATTATGTCGGGACGATTTACAAGACATACTATAGAATCTGAAAATGAAACACTTGTTCCGATGCTTTCCTTCTTTTCACCTGAGTGTGAATGGGAACAAAAAAGAGCATTTTTTCTTCCGAGAAAGGAAGACCTTAATGAACTTCTTGATTATCTTGAATATTCCTCTAACAGGCTTGCTGTTTATATTTTTAAATGGATAATTTCCAACAAGATCGATATATTACTTTCTGAGAATGCTTCTGCATTACCATGTCATCTCTCTATGGGAATGGGAATAAAAAAAGTGGTTGAAAATACAAATGTCAGAATT
>JAGMEZ010000143.1 GCA_023127905.1 Caldifarciminota bacterium | reverse complement strand
TATACCAAAACCTTCTACAAAATCCTTTCCCATCATAAGATTTTGTAAGCCCTTTTTTCTTATATTTTCATCATTAGGAGCTTGTGCCGCTCTTAAAACTAAGCCATCAGCATTTAATTTATTAGCAGGTTTTTTTATATCTTTACTGTCCCCTTTATTATTAAATCAAATGAACCGCCAACTCTATATTTATTATAAACCTCTGGATTTGATCCATCGAGGTAAAATAAGATGTTATCAAGCTTAAAATATATAATTTTATCACTATACTCTGGTTTATAGTTTCCATTAGTACTTTTCGAAGTATAAATTCGATTTTTATGACAATACTTAATAATATAAAATATTTGAGGATTTAGGAATGGTTCTCCTTTTCTAAAGAGGTTGATAATATAGATATACTTACCTATTTCATCAATCAGTTTTTTAAGATTATCAAAAGATAAATGTTGTTTTTTCTGCCGACTAAATCACTACTAGCTCTGCACAATGGGCAACGTAAATTACTTATATTTGTAGGCTAAATTCTTAATATGTATGGATATCCAAAATTTTTCATTTTTCTTAAGATTATTCCAATCTCAACCTTTAAGAAATTTATTATTTTATTAATGGTATTATATTTTAGAAATGCATAGATATGCTCATTTTGAATATTAGTTTTCAAGCCGGACAGAATTTTTTTATAATCTTATCAAATGTTATCATTTTAGACTATCACAAGGATTTTTCTTAACTCACTTTTATTACACAAATTTTCAAATTGAATCTTATCTTTCAAAAAGTGGCATGCAAACATCATCATTTTAATAGGTCATTATGGCTTCCAATAACATTATCAAATTTATGAATATTCAGTACATTTCTTTCAGATATAATCAATGTCTCTTATATCCTTGAATTTCTCAATGTAAACTGCATTAATTATAGCACAGTGTAATTGCAGTCTTTTATCTAAGAAATATAATACTACACAGGTTTTCATTTGTTAGTAATTTTTTAGAGACTCCCCCACATTTTGTGGATACATTTACTAAACTATTTTCTTTGTAGAATGATTTTCTTTCTTGTCTTTTTTCTTAATTAAACTCAGTTTTCTTTTTGAATTTTATTAACATTCAATATCTCACCATTTTATGTTACTCATAATTAAAAAATGTAATCAAGGGAGAAATTTCCAAAAATTTAAGTTTTTTTATTTCTCTCCAATCAGGTCGCAACTAAAATTTACAATCAATTTTTAACTAAAGTTTCATAAAATATGGGAAAGACTCTAAAAAAAAGTGCTTGACTTTATTTCAATTGCTTATATAATTGCCAACCATGAATAAAGATAAACCTAAAATAAAAATCTTTTTGGTTTCTAACACAACTTGGTATCTTTATAACTTTCGACTCCCTTTGATAAAGGAATTAATATCTCGAGGTTATCAAGTT
The DNA here is from genome assembly GCA_023127905.1 of Caldifarciminota bacterium. Lineage (GTDB taxonomy): Bacteria > Hydrothermota > E44-bin80 > E44-bin80 > E44-bin80 > JAGMEZ01. Next base: position 920 of record JAGMEZ010000143.1, on the reverse strand, counting down.
TTTGCCCTTTCACCAGAGGATGCTTATGTAAAATATCTTCGGGAATATGGTATTAAACATATACATATAAAAATGTCACGTAGCGGAATTAATCCCTTTGAGGATATATTTCTTTTTATTAAACTTACAAATGTCTACAAAAGATATAAACCCGATGTGATTCAGCACTTTACGATCAAACCTGTTATTTATGGCACATTTGCTGCGCAGATGTCCAAAATTAACTATATCTATAACATGATACCAGGATTGGGTTATGTTTTCACTGGCAACAGCCTAAAGAAATTTTGGGTCAGAAAAGTTGTCAGATCTCTGTATCGGAAATCTTTGTTATTCTCCAAACATGTATATTTTCAGAACCAGGATGACAGAGACTATTTTATTAAATACAAGATCGTAGATAAGGAAAAAACGAGCATTGTTCCAGGCACCGGAGTGGATACTGATTTATTCTCCCCAGGTAAAAAGGTGAAAAAGGAAGGGATTACATTTATTCTTGTTGCTAGGATGTTATGGGATAAAGGGATTAATGAATTTGTAGAAGCAGCATACATACTCAAAAACCAATATCAAGATATTTCTTTCTGGTTATTGGGTCCTGTTGACCTTCAAAATCCAAGAGGTATATTGCCTAAGCAACTTGAGAATTGGAATAAAGAAGGTGTAGTGAAATATCTTGGAATGACAAATAATATAAAATCGTATTTAGAAAAAGCTGATGTTATTGTTTTACCTTCATATTATCGTGAGGGAATTCCTTTATCTCTATTAGAAGCATCAGCAATGGGAATGCCTATAATTACTACCGATTCCGTTGGCTGCAAAGAAGTCGTGGAAGATGGTAAAAATGGTTATCTAATTCCTACTAAAGACTCAGTAGCACTTTCTTCTATTATGGAAAGGTTTATTTCAAATCCTGA
>JAGMEZ010000142.1 GCA_023127905.1 Caldifarciminota bacterium | reverse complement strand
TTGGTGGCGATACAAATATAACTCCAACAATCTCTCTAACCGGTTGTGCTCTTGGACTTGTTCCGCGGAAGAAGGTGATAACACGCTGTGGTTGTAAACCAGATGATGCTCTCTTCATTACTGGTGGAGTGGGAGCAGGAAATGCCCTGGGATTAGTGCGACTTGCAAATATGCCCGATGATTACTTCCCTGAGGAGTCGTACCGACCATTAGCACGACTCAAGGAAGGCCAATTGTTAAGAAATTATGCAAGCTGTTTCATGGACACAAGTGATGGGCTGCTAACTACTCTTGATCAATTGATGCGGCTCAATGGATTAGGATTTATAATCGACTGCGACTGGGAAAAAATTCTGTCTCCACAGGTTTTGGAATTTTGTAACCATACAAAAACGCCTCACTGGTTGATGACTGCTGGACCTCATGGTGAATTTGAACTTCTATTTACCATTCCGTCCAAGAAAGAGAATGAGTTTCTTGCAGAGGCTCAATCCCATGGTATAAACCCAATCAGACTGGGCAGGGTGCAGCAGACACCGGTTGTTTCATTAGCCTTGCCCTCTGGGCAGAAAGTCGATGTAGATGTAGCACCCTTGCGAAATCTATTGTATATGGTTGAAGGCGATTTACAACGTTTTCTGAAAGAGTTCAGAGCCTTTGGAAAAAAGTGGGGGCTTGAGGAGAAGATGAATGAGAATTAAGGGTCGACGTATATTGATAACAGGAGCATCCTCGGGGATTGGTTTATCTCTATCCACTCTTCTTGCTCGAAAGGGTGCAATGCTTGTACTTGCATCCCGCAGAATTGAGCGCCTAAAAGAGGTGGCTAATGAAATCGGTTCTGCTTTTCCTCATATCCCAACTCCACTTGCAATACAATGTGATGTGGCAAATAGAGAAAGTGTATGTAGACTCATTAAAAGCTGTGTGAATCATCTCGGAGATATCGATATCTTAATTAACAATGCAGGTATAAGTGTTTATGGTGATACTGAAAGGACTACTCTAAAGGAATTCCACTCGGTAATGGAGGTGAATTTTTTTGGAGCTCTTCACTGTATGTTAGAAGTTATTCCTCTTATGAAAAGACGGGGTAAAGGTTTAATTGTCAACGTTGCTACTATCTCAGCCAAGCATGGTGTTCCATACCTTGGTGCTTACTCTGCCAGTAAAGCTGCACTTGTGGCTGTAAGTCAGAGTCTCCGTGCTGAGTTATCAAAGAGTGGTATCTCGGTAATGATTGTTTATCCAGGATATACTCAAACGAACATTTTCAAAAATGAGAAGAAGGTGGGTGGTGCCCACCGACCTTCTGGTCCCTATGCTCCTGTCTCGAAGGTAGCAGAGGTTATTGTCAGGGCTATTGAAGGTGAAAAGCGAGATTTAGTTCTATCACCGGGAGGTAAAGCCCTGGCATTATTTCAGGGCTTTCTGCCCCGGTTAGTGGAAAAGGCTATGGAAAG
>JAGMEZ010000141.1 GCA_023127905.1 Caldifarciminota bacterium | reverse complement strand
GAAGCTGCTACGTTATACTGAATTGCAAGTTAAAAGGAGAAAAATTGTTTAATTGACCCCGTAAATGCTTTGCATTTTTCGGGGCGATCGAAACGAAAGTTAGATTCTAAAGTTTGTTAATAAATATGGAAGAATACGCACAATGATAATTTTATGCAAAAAGAAAGGATAGGTTAGTATATGATAGCGGTCACAGGTGCTGGTGGATTTATCGGAAGTGCAATAATATGGAAGCTTAATGAAAAAGGCTTCGAAAAGATATTGGTAGTCGATGTCCTGAAAAATGAAAATACGTATAAAAATCTTCTCCATCTCAAATACTCTGAGTATATTGATAGGGATGTATTTATCGAGAAGATTGAGAAAAGTATTCTTAATGATATGATTGATGGTATTATTCATATGGGTGCATGTAGCGATACAACAGAAAGAAATAGAGATTACCTTATGAGTAATAACTGTGAATATACAAAGAGACTTGCTATCTGGGCTATGAAGCACAATAAACGGTTTGTGTATGCATCGAGCGGAGCCACATACGGGGATGGTAAACAGGGATTTTCTGATGATCATTCATTATTGAATAAATTTAAACCATTGAATTTATACGGGGAATCTAAGTATCTTTTCGACCTCTGGGCGTTAAAAAATGATTACCTGAAAAACATCGCGGGACTTAAATATTTCAATGTATTTGGACCAAATGAGTACCACAAGGTCGAGATGCGAAGTATGGTTCATAAATCATTCTGTCAGATTAAAGAGACTGGAAAAGTGAGATTGTTTAAGTCACATATTCCTGATTATGAGGATGGAGAGCAGGTAAGAGATTTTATTTACATAAAGGATGCTGTTCAGATGACACTCTTTGTCTATGATAATCCAGATGTGAATGGTATTATAAATATCGGGACAGGTGCTGCTCGGAGTTTTAATGACCTCGTGTCTGCTGTTTTTCACTCAATAGGTAGGGAAGTGAATATTGAATATGTTGAAATGCCTGAAAATCTGAAGTTGCAATATCAGAGTTATACTCAGGCTGATATAAAGAAAATCCTGGGGTTTGGTTATAAAGAGAAGATACTTTCACTTGAAGAGGCAATTTCTGACTATGTTAAGAACTATTTGCTCAAACCAAATCCTTACCTTTTAATGTAGCTGCAGGTTGTAATAGATACATATTACGGCTATGGGATTTTGGAGTAGCAGAGCTTGCTCTGCGTTCAAATGCGCAAGACAAGTTTTGCTACTCCACGCTTTGCGCGAAACAAGACTTCCTTGCGTCAGCCCAAGGTTTCGCTACTCCATTATTAGTACTTTCTCTTCTTATTAGACAGAATAATAGGATGTTAAGGATTAATTTATCTTGCTAATATTGCCTGCCCCCGA
>JAGMEZ010000140.1 GCA_023127905.1 Caldifarciminota bacterium | reverse complement strand
GCTGTTGTCCGCTGAAGCCTTGGCGAAAGCAGGCTCACCTGTTTTTGCAGAAACAATCAATAACCACTAATAACTACAAATACACTATAAATAAACGATTAGAATTTGTTATTTTAATTTAACTTTTAACTTATCCGTTTCCTACGGTTCTACCTTCATAAGAAAGGCATTAGAATTTATATGTCCTGTTATTATAAACCCACCATCTGTGGTTTCTTTAACTGAGTACCCTGTACCAAATCCAAGCTCTTCATTTTCATATGTTCTTTTCCATAGATATCTTCCGAGAAAATCCGTTCTAACTAAATAAACAAAATCCACCCAATCGTATCCAGATAAATATCCTATTGTACTTCCTGTGATGATATATCCCCCATCAGGGGTTTGCTGAACTGAATATCCATTATTATAGTAATTATCTCCGTATCTTTTTGACCAGATGGTTTTACCATTGTTATTTATCTTTAATAATAGAATTTCGCTAATAAATTCGTCAAATGAATAAGTGTTTCCTGCAATAATGTACCCACCATCATATGTTAATTGAACAGAATATCCTACATCGTTCTCTTCTCCGCCATAGGTCTTTGTCCAGATTGTTTCTCCATTTTCGTCTGTTTCAATAATGTAAACGTCAGCTCTTCCTGCTCCATATGATTCTGTCTCTCCTACAATAATGAAACCTCCATTCAAGGTCTGGTCGACAGAGCGACCTAAATCATTATCAGTCCCGCCGTAGAATTTTGTCCAGATACTATCGCCAAAAGAATTTGTTTTTATAAGGTAAACATCTTCGAGCCCTTCTCCAAAAGATTTAGTCCAACCTACAACAATGTAACCACTGTCAGGGGTCTGCTGGACTGATCTCCCAAAATCATCATCTATTCCCCCAAACGTTTTTGTCCATAATGTATCGCCAAGAGAATTTGTTTTTATAAGGTAAACATCTTCGAATCCTTCTCCGGATGAACTTGTATTTCCAGCAATGATGTATCCTCCATCAAAGGTTTGTTGTACTGATAATCCCTGATCGTTTTCAACTCCGCCATATGTTTTTATCCATTGTTCATTTCCATTGGCATCAGTTTTTAAGAGAAAGATATCGGTATTACCTGAAGAATATGTATCTCCAGTAACAATATATCCTCCATCAGAGGTTTGCTGAACTGAATATCCAATAATACTCGAGTCAATAATTTTCAACCACTCTATTCTACCATATAAATTGTTTTCTGTTTCTCTTCCGCAGGAGATGATTAAAAGAAAGGTTGTGAGAATAAAAAGTAAAGTTTTAGCCAATCCAGAAAAACATTTCCTACAACTCATTCAAACTCCCCTGGTTTAGGTTTGTTATATTATTATCTTAAATTCTGTGCTCTGATTAGATTGCAATCTTTAGTTCATAAGAACAGACAATATCTTTACACTATCAGGTATTAGCTCCATGTCTCTTGTCAGATACCACTGTTCGGGAATATTAATCAGAAAAAGGACAAACGACATTTCAAGCTCGTTGACTCTTGCAATAAGACCGCTCTCTCCAAATTCTATCCAATTTACTTGGTGGGCATTTCTTAACTCACCAAGAGTCGAACCCACTCCTACTCCCTTCTCTGTCTTGAATGCATTATCATAAACATTAATTCTTGAGACGATGAATTCATTTTTGCTGCTTTGTGAATTAAAGCCAATTTCAGCAACGAGTGAAGGTTTATTTTCTTCACCCTCTTCTTTGCTAAGATAAATTTCGAGTGCTGGGGAGAACATCCCCTCAAGATAAAGGTCAACGAGCTTCGTTAACTTCTTATTATATTTACTATAGAGATTATCAATGGTCATTCCTATTTCTATTCTCCCCGCTTTGTTTTTTGACAAGAGGAAGTTCTTTTTAACGTATGGAGTCTCAGCACTTACTAAGATTGGAAGTAGTAAGAATAGTAAAAATAAAACCGTCAAGTTTTTCATAAACTCTATCTCCTTTAAATTTTTTTGATTAACGTTTTCAATTCTTACACTTTACCTTTTATATCAAATAATTTTCGGAAAGTCAAGATTTTTAGTTGTATAGACAGGGCTTGCATCGTATTAATTTATTTTTTCATAATTTTTCTTGATTTCTCGCATAAAATATGTTAAATAATTCAAATTAATGAAACCTCAAAAGAGGAGAATCAGGGATGATCAGAATTTATCATGTTGGTAAGGAAAAGATTAAGACCGATTATGCGGTAGATGGAGAACCATTTTTGGAAATAGGGAATTCATCAAAAGCGTTAATTATAGCAAAAAATTTTGTGGATAAGAATAAAAAAGTATTGTTGATTGACAGAGAGAAAATGCCTGGTATTTCCTCTTTTGCACTGTTGGAGGTCATAGATATAGATAAAATTGTTAAGGGTGAGAAATACACAAGCATAGATGGATTTGATGTTATCTGGGATCCAGGAGAAAATTATTATGATAGAAACGGGTATTACTGTACTATCAATATTCAGAAATTGAAAGACTAAAGAAATTCGGTGTTTCGGGAATGCAATTCCCGGAACCAAATCATTGCGTGTTTGTATCCGTAGCGTTGGGGCTTGTCCCCAACTTTTTTATTTCTCGGTGTTTCTGGATGCCCCTACAGATTTTACTTTTTTATTGGGTCTATGGCTTTGGTACGTCAATGATATAGATGTTGTGGAGATATCTATTTTCTTTCGAATAGGGTTCTTCCTTAAGGTTGTGGTAAAATGCAACCTCCGAAATATTCTTGTCAAGCTCGTCAATGCTTGAGATGACACCCTTTCGCCAGGTATCCCTAATTGCACCAGCTGCGCTTTCGCTATTTCCGGTAGTGGTTATTATTACCATACCAACCTTCAGTTCATCTTTCTTTGCCATATGAGATTTTATGATTATATCCTTTGTCCATTGTTTTTCGCCCTGTTCCAGGTCAGGGGTGCCAATTAAAAACTTGACCTCATATTCATCTTTTGTCTTCTCACTTGCGGGTGTAACAATTCTGGCAAATGCCCACTTGGCACTAAACATTTCTACATCAAAGAATGGAGCAAGAACTTCCATGCCAGCTATTACTTTTGGCGCTTCTTTCGATACTTCTTCAGGGGTTTCTTCCTCCTTTGCTGGTTCTTCTGTCTTCTCGCCACATCCCGAAAAGACCAATACCATCAGAATTACCAGAACTATTGGCAACGCTTTTTTGAGATATTTTGGCATCTTTCCTCCTATCTGTTTGTGTATCGTTTTTATAAGCCGACTTTCAGCTCATTTTTGTCTTTCCATCTTTTTTATTTTATATCAGTCAGATAAAATAAAGTCAAGAATTTTTTTGATATAATTGTTTGACTTACTTTTTTATAGGAGTTTTTCTACTTCGGGGATTGTGATTCCGGTTCGATCGACAAGAATTGCATATACGCCTTTTAAGGCTCTTGAATGCTGTCTCATCATTGTTTCTGCTCCCGGTCGCATCCCCATCTTCTCAGCTCCATGGCTAAAAGAAACCAAAACACTGAATAATCTTCTAATACAAGCTACAACTTCAAAGAAGTTGATATGTTTAATGCTGAAACCTGCAATACGCTCATACTCGTTAAGAATAATATTACGCATTTCTGGATACCCATGCGTACTCGCCAGAAGAAGTGTCCACCCAAGATCGAATCGAAAATCAGAAATTTCCACACATGTCCAATCAATTATAAATGCTTTGCCATTATCTTTTATTAAAATATTCCAGGGGTGGTAATCCCAGTGAATGAGGGATAATCGATCCCACCCTATATTTGGAATTCTTACCTTAAGCCAATCGAAGATAGGGTCGAATTCGTATTGCTGGAAAGAATGAAATAATTCGTGAGCCTGTGATAGTCTGTTATTTACGAATAAATCTGAATTTTCTGTTACTTGCATTGATAAATCGGGAGCAAAAGGTTTCCAATCAAGTTTATGAAGATCAACAAACATCTTGCAAAACAAAGTCAGTAATTCCTGCTGCTTCTTTTGGGGAGACTCATCAATGAAATCCCCCATAGAACGCCCATTAATCTTCTCCATAACGACAAATGGTTTTTCCAAAAAAGAACTGTCTGATTCAAGTAATAAAACTTCAGGTACCGGGAAGCCGATCTTATGGAGTCGTTTCATTGTGTTATATTCTTTGGTAGATTTTTGAACTGCATCATCTCCAGGATAGACTCGAAGGATAAGTTCTTCTCGCTTTTGTACAGAACCCACTTTATATTCCATTGTAAACGAGTAGACATCATTCTCCCAGCCGTCGCTGATTCTATCGAGACTGAGTATGTTTATATTCTCATTGTTTGGAAACTTTTTTTCATAAAAATTCAACAACCCGTTTTTAATCTCGTTTTCTGGTAAAGACATTGGTTTTCTCTCTTTTTACTTGGTTTGCTTCTTCATTACATTTTTATTTTTATATCAAAGAGATAAAACAAAGTCAAGGTGTTTTATAGTTTTTCACTTGACATATGCAAATTACAGTGCTATCTTTGTAATGGTTCTTTATTTTGGTAGAGGTGGGGGAGCGAAGTGCTGAGAAATCTCGGAATGGGATGACCCCTTGAACCTGTTGGATAATTCCAGCGGAGGGAACCATAGTTAGGGTTAGGCACTGCTTGACCCTTTTTATTTATGAGACAGAAAAGATGGGCCAAAAAAGGTTGCGAAACGGTGTATCGGAGTGTCGGAGAAACGGAGAGTGAATTGATGCTATGCATTGGAAGTAAGCATTTCGTGCTGGAAGATATCCTTCGAT
>JAGMEZ010000014.1 GCA_023127905.1 Caldifarciminota bacterium | reverse complement strand
GCCTCACCTGTTTTGTTACAGGGTTTAGTTCGCTCAAAATGATTCAAGTGGACAGGTTTCGCACTCATATTTCTTTGCTTTACACCTATCCTTTGCAAGTTTTACAATCAAAGCATGGTATTCGTTAAAAAGTTTTACATCCTTTCTTAAATTTTTCTCAAAAAATGCCTGTATCTCATTATAATTATCCTGTTCATTGATAATTTCATGTCTCGTGAAAATTCTTCTTGTATAAGCATCCACAACAAAAATCGGTTTTCCAAGTGCATAAAGAAGTATTGAATCACAGGTTTCAGGTCCAATACCTTTAATACAAAGCAACTTCTTCCTCAAAAAGGAGGCTTTTTCTTTTTTCATCTTAGAAATATCTCCTGAGTACTCTCTCATAAGATATCGTACAAATGTTTTTACTCGTTCTGTCTTAATATTATAAAAACCTGCTGGCTTTATTAATTTTCGAAGTCTTGTAACTGATATCCTGTTAATCCCATCAGGATTAAGTAAACCTTTCTCGTTAAGATTACGAATAGCTAATTCTGTATTCCTCCAATTAGTATTCTGGGTAAGAATAGCCCCTAACATAATCTCAAAAGGACTATCTCCTGGCCACCAGTGCTGTGGACCATAATATTTAAAAAGGGAACTGTAAATATTGGTTAAAACAGCCTTTATTTTTTTACCTACTTATCCTTTTTCTCTTTAGTATCTTCTATTTCTTCATTATCCTCTGAATCGATGCCCTTTTTAAATTCTTTTACTCCCTTCCCCATTGCTTTCATAATACTGGGTATTCTACTTGCACCAAAAAGGATAATCACTATAAGAAGAATTAGTAGGATTTCTTGCCATCCAAAATGACCAAACATTTATATCTCCTGAAATTTATTTTCTCAGTTTTAATATCTTCTTCGATACTACAATTTCTATCTCTTCCCCTCTCACATTATCAATTGTTTTCATTTCTAACCTAATAAAGTAGTAACCTACAGCAGTATTATCACCCTCTTCATTCTTTCCATCCCATACAGCATAGTAATGTCCTACGTTTAGAGAAGAACGTATCAGATATCTAACAGTTCTTCCAGTAAGATCACATATTATAAGATTAACATATCCAGGTGAGTGGAGTACAAAAGGAATAGTTGATTCTGAGAGAAATGGATTCGGATAAGGATTAGACAATCTTACTAAATCTGTATCCTCTTTAACAATGGGTTGGTGGATAATACTATCAGCAGTTTCTTCTGAAATCCACCTTAAACTTTCGCTAAAGAAATCCTTCCTTACATTAAATGGTAAAATTTCACTGATGTTAAAACTTAAATAAATAATTTTATGTTTTTCTCTCCTTAGTTTCAGTCCAAAACAATGATTTGTGTCAATTTTATAAGTACTATCCTCCCTTACCAATAAATTTGCTATAGGAAAAGCTGGACGAACCGGTTTTATAATATCAGTAAACGAAACAAACCTATTTGAATCAGGAAGTGACAATGTAAGATTAAAGGTATCTATAATCTGGTTTGTGAAAGGACTACGTAATCCTAAAGTCTGAAGAGAATCATCTGCGGTAAATCTCATTTGGAATTCTGAGCAAAGAATATCCTCATAAAAGTATAAATCAAATTCGCTTCCATAATCCTTAATGTAATTACCAAGGTATGGTGTTGCAAGGAAAAGGTTACCACCCCTCTTGAGAAAACTCTGTATCAATTCCTTCCCTACTGTTGAGTGTTTTAAAGTTCCTCCAAGCCTTGTTGCCCATATTATAATAACCTTTTGGGAGCCCCAGAATAAACATTCATTATAATAGGGGTATCCCCTGAACCATACGTTCCAGGTATCATAATCAAGTTTAAGCGAATCCATTAACTCTTTGTAGGTCTCAACCTCTTCATTACCCGGACTATTTGAATACGGATCATTTACAATAAGGTAAGGTTTGGTAAGCGTAAAATCTTCAGTGGTGAAACCAGCTACCTGATTTATAATAAAAGAATGATTTGTTGTAGAATCAATCAGTGTAAGATCAACTACATAATCATTCGAACGGGTGGGAGTCCACCAACTGTTAGCAAATCGACCATCTCCAGCCTCTCCATCATAATGTTTTCCATCATCAAAAAGGCTTATCCCTTCTATAATTCTTCCATCTGTATCCTTTATACGTGCAAGAATCCCACTGTACCCAGACAAATATCCTTCTGTTGCTTCAACATCAACTTTCAGGTGAATCTTGCTATTGGTTTTGTTGACTTTTTTATCAAGATAAAAGGAATCAAATTTAGCAACAGTATGTATGGAAAATAACAGAGTATCAAAAATCGTATCCTTCTTATAGATAAGCATACATGGAATTTGCATATCTGTTGGGCAATCCTCCTCTATCAGTATTGTTGGTTCGAATGATGTATTTATTAGAGTACCAGCAATCTTTAAATAAAATTTTGTGCGTGGATTTTCAATCTTTATATGTTCCATATCACAGACAATATATGCTTCTTCAGGTATAAAATCAAATGTAGCAGTAATATTAAGAGCAATCTTCTCGCCTGGAGAAGGAAATCCATCAGGTGTATCGCCTGGATATGAATCCTTTATCGTTAATGATAAAATTTCTTTAGCATTCATCTCAGCAACTGGCAGAAACAGAGTGCAAGATATAAAAATAAGGACTGATGTCCATATAATCATCAACTTTTTCATTTGAAAAATAGTATCTTAAATTAACATTCTTGTCAAGGAAAAAATTCGAATTTGGAAATCTCTTGACTTTCATAAAAAAAGAAGTAAAATAATAACACAATGAAAAAAGGGAAACCAACACCATTTGACATTGAATCATTTATTATTTGTCCCAATTGCTCACATAGAATTACTAAAAAAACAAAGGGATTCTTTTGCAGAAACTGCAAATCACATTATCCATATGTAAAAAGTATTCCTCTTCTAATAAAGATTGAAGACCACCATAAACTGAATGAAGCAGACTATAATTCATCTGTTAGTAAAATTTACAGGCAACTGCACCAATTAGGAAGTTATCGAAATACATATTTTCACCTCAGGTCACTCAAACCAATATTAGGACTTGATGCAAACTCAAAAGTCCTTGAATTGGGATGTGGAACGGGATATGATGCTGGATTTTTGTTCCAGAAAGGTTTAATCGTTGTAGAAACAGATATTTCAGTTGGGCAGGTTCTTGAAGCAAAAAAACAACTTGCAAAAAGAGGATTTATGAACAGTAATTTCTTTTACGTCGCAGATGCGGAAAATATTCCGTTTGCTGATGAATCTTTTAACGCCACGTTTATCACTGCAACACTCCATCATCTTGAGCATCCAGTTAAAGCTCTCTCTGAAATGAGAAGATGTACAGAAAAAGGTGGAATTATTGTAATAGCGATGGAGCCCAACCGTTACGAATGGATACTTGTTATTGGGTTTGGATTTTCAATTATGAAGAAGATTTTGCTCACTGTACTTGGAAAAAGGTTCGCAAAGAAGCTAAAAGCGAGAACTAAAGACTGGAGAGAGCCAAATATAGAGAAAACCTTTTCAAAGAAGGAAATCCTTACTTTGGTAAAAAAGGCTGGTCTTAACCCACAAAAAATAAAAGGTATTTGGTTTACATGTGGATTTATTCACTGGGTCATTACTCTTCTGAATAAAACAACAAAGAAGACCTGGTACTTGAACAAAGATATTGAAGAGTTCCTCGTCTTATTTGATGATTTAATCGCAAGGGTTCCTCTCATAAATCACTTTGCCTGTAACTGGACTCTATTTTGCAAGCGTGATTAATTTGTTATAATTCCAATTTGTTTTTCTCTGTGCTCTCTGTGTCTCTGTGGTAAACTTTTCTGCTTGACAATTTCCTCTTATGTGTTAATAAGATATTATGGAAACAAGAAGAATAAAGGGGACTAAAGACATCCTGCCTGAAGAAACAGAGATATTCTTAGCTGCCGAGAAGGAACTGAGAGAAACAATGTCAAAATATGGATACAGGGAAATTAGAACTCCTGTCTTTGAATATACCGAACTTTTCATAAAGGGAACAGGAGAAACAACCGATATTGTTAATAAGGAGATGTATACTTTTGAAGATAGAGGGGGAAGAAGTATCTCACTTCGTCCTGAAGGAACCCCTTCTGTTATAAGAGCTTACCTTGAAAACAATCTATATAAAAAAAGAAATTTCCAGAAGTTGTTCTATTATGGCAGAATGTTTAGATACGAGAAACCACAAGCAGGTAGATTTCGTGAGTTCCGACAATTCGGTATTGAATCAGTTGGAAGTTCATCTCCTCAAGTAGATGTGGAGACTATAATTCTTGGGTTGGAAGTTCTATCAAACATAGGTCTGAAAAGAGTAGAACTCCAATTGAATAGTGTTGGGTGTGAGAATTGCAGACCTTCCTATAAAGAATCACTGAGAAATTTCCTTGAACCAAAACTTAATAATCTATGTGATGACTGCAGGAGAAGATTTGAAACAAACATTCTCAGAATTCTTGATTGCAAAAAAACGAACTGCAGGAAGGTATTAAAGAATGCTCCAACATATATACAATATCTTTGTAACGAATGTAAAAACCATTTCTCAGAAGTTCAGTATTTGCTTCAAAAAACCAATGTTAATTTCACCTTAAATCCTTATCTTGTTAGAGGGCTTGACTATTATACAAAAACAGTATACGAATTCATATCTCAGGTTCTTGGTGCTCAGGACGCGGTTGGTGGTGGTGGGAGGTATGACAAAATGGTTGAGTTATTTGGTGGACCTCAGATACCAGCAATTGGTTTTGCCTGTGGAATGGATAGGATTCTTCTTGCTATTGAAAAAGAGGGAGAAATAAAAATAATAGAGAAAAAGCTTGATTGTTACATCGTAACAATGGACGAGGAGACTGATGAAGAAGGCTTTCTGCTATTGAACAAACTGAGAAAGAAGGGAATTTCAACCGAGAAAGATTTCTTAAATAGAAGTATCAAGGCACAAATGAAGGATGCTGATAGGCTTGGAGCAAAGTGTTCAATCATAATTGGAACAGAAGAACTTAGTAGGAATGAAGTAACACTAAGAAGGATGTCGGACGGTTCTCAAAAAAGGATAAGACTATCTGTTGATGAGATAATTAAGGAACTTAACAATAACATCAAACAATGAATAGTTCAGAAAAACTGAAACCAGAGAAACTTGAAACTTCCTTAAGAACTCATACCTGTGGTGAGCTCGACAAGAGTAATGAAGGCAAAAGTGTCACTCTCATTGGATGGGTCAATAGAAAGAGAGACCATGGTGGTCTAAGCTTCGTTGACCTAAGAGACAGATATGGAATTACCCAGATAGTAATTCATCCAGAACAAAAGAAGGCAAAAGAGATTATTCCTGAATTAAAACAGGAATATGTTATAAATGTGTCTGGAATAGTCAGAAAGAGACCTCCTGAGATGGTAAACCCGGAATTATCAACAGGAGAGATTGAAGTTCTCGCGAATGAAATCAACATTATTAATCCTTCCCTTACCCCACCTTTTGTAATTGAAGAGGATGTAAAGGCACTGGAAGAGCTTAAACTGAAATATAGATACCTTGATTTGAGAAGGAGAAAGATGCTTAAACATTTCATTACGAGACATTCCATTATACAGTCTTTAAGAAGTTTTTTATCAAGAAGATGTTTCCTTGAAATCAACACTCCTATCCTTGCAAAATCTACACCTGAAGGAGCAAGAGATTTTTTAGTTCCATCAAGATTGGAGAAGGGAAAATTCTATGCCCTTGCTCAATCACCACAACTCTACAAACAGATTCTGATGGTTGCTGGATTTGATAGATACTATCAATTTGCAAAGTGTTTAAGAGATGAAGATTTAAGAGGTAATAGACAACCAGAACATTCACAGATAGATATAGAGATGTCCTTTGTTAATGAAGAAGACATATACTCATTAACTGAAGGAATGTTTAAGCAGCTCTTCTCAGATGTACTTGGAATCGAAATACCTATCCCCTTCCAGAGAATTGAGTACTTCGATGCTATTGATAAGTTTGGAACAGATAAACCGGACATAAGAATCCCATTCGAAATATCAAACTTCACAACTATTGCCAGAACAGGAAACTTCAAGATTTTTAATAACACCGATTGCATAAAGGGTATCATAACAAAGGAAAGTTTCTCAAGAAAGGAAATTGACAAATTAGAAGAAATCGTAAAAAAAGCAGGTGCACCGGGGCTCCTGTGGCTTGAGAAGAGAGATGAATATAAAGGTCCATTCGTTAAGTATTTCAAGAATCTTGATGTTTTTGGATTAAAAGATGGTGAAATGCTTTTTCTCGTTGCCGGGAAGCATAAGATTGTCTCATCTTCGCTCTGTGAACTAAGAAAGAAACTTGGTAAAAAATATATTAAAGAAAATGACTTTCAGTTCACCTGGATTACAAACTTCCCCTTATTCGAACTCAACGAAGAAGAGAAAAGCTGGGAACCATGCCATCACATCTTTACAATGCCTCTTGAGGAGGATATTGATAAACTGGACAGCGAACCTGGTAAAGCAAGAGGTAAACAGTACGATCTGGTTATTAATGGTGAGGAAATCGCTTCGGGCAGTATCAGAAACCACAATCCAGAAATGCAGAAAAAATTATTGAGTATTATAGGACTAAAAGATAAAGAGATTGAGGAGAGATTTGGTTTTCTTCTGAATGCATTAAA
>JAGMEZ010000139.1 GCA_023127905.1 Caldifarciminota bacterium | reverse complement strand
AATTGTTGACGACGAATTCCCCCATAATCAAGAGCAGCCATCTATAGATCTCGATAATCAGGGAAACATTTATATCTCTTATAGAAATGAAGAAAATTATACGACCAATATTTCAATTAATAAGAAAGGAACTTCCTTTTTTCGTAAAGATTGGGTTGGTATTTATGGCTTTGATAACACAGATTCGAGGATTGCTGTAAAGGATACCTTGAATATATTCTTGACCTGGGAATATCATATCCTTGACACATTGAGTATCACGATATTTTCGAGAAGTGTGCCTGCTCAGCCACCCGGGCCACCAGAGAACCTCTTCGCAAATGGAGCAAATCCTAGTCCCTGGGATACAACACCAGACTTCAGGATAACAGTTGTGAAACCGTATGATCCTTCCGGTATATTTGCTATTCTTTATAAACTCAATTCCCCTCCTGTTCATAATTTTGATACAACAGGCATATTTATTGATACCTTTTTTACTGACACGTCTTATTTTATGGTGACGGATTCAGTAATTGGAGTTGTACCATTGTATGTCTGGCTGATGGATGGAAAGGGATATGTGGATTTTCAAAACAATAGTTTTGTTTTATTGAGATATGATACTATCCCACCGCAAGCTCCTGTTCTCATCAGCCCGGTGGATGGATTATTGACGAATAATAAAAGACCTACATTCAACTGGCATTCTGTTTCTGATTTACACTCAGGCTTACATAGATATATTGTTGGTGTCTACTCGGATTCCATGCTCCATGATTCTGTTTTTATTGAATGGACTCCAGATACATTCACTACCCCAACTTCAGATTTGCCGGATGGGAATTTGTATTGGATTGTATTGGCTAGGGATTTTGCAGGGAATCTCAGCAGAACTTCTGACACCTTCCTTCTAAAAATAGATACATCGCCCCTTGACATAAGTACTGTTGTTTCTCCTGATCCAGGTAATCAAGCTTTACTTGGAAGAGATTATAGAGTCGAAGTAACATCTAACAGACCACTTGATGGGATTCCCAATTGTTATATAATAGGTTCTAACAATAACAGATTGGATATTGAACTTGAGAGAGATTCTTTGGATATAGATACGACTTTGTTCTCCAATATATTTGTCCTGTATGGATTAGAACCAGGACCAGCTAAACTGTATGTTGAAGGAAGAGATAAATTTCAAATGACAGGGGAGGATTCAGTAGATTTTAATGTGATCTCTGGAGAGGGATTGCTTCCTGAAAAGAGGGTCTATACCTGGCCCAACCCTGCATCGGATGTGGTTCATTTTAGATTTTTTGTAAGTAGAAATGCAGCAATTACTGTAGAGATTTTTACCATAACAGGTCGAAAAATCAAAGAACTTACGGGAACAGCACAAGGAGGTGACCGTAAAAGTGAGATAAGCTGGGATACCAAAGATGTGGGGAGCGATCTCTATATTTTCAGGGTTCAGGCACGATCAATAGATGGATCCGATGAAAGCTCTGTTGTAAAAAGGTTTGCAATTGTAAAATAAGAAATATGGCATAAGAATGAATAAAATATGTTTTAAGGAAATTATCAAAAAATTTAAAACAGTTGACCTCAGATATTTTGTAAGTATATCTTTAATTATAATATTTACTCTGTGTCCTTTCTGTAATAAATTTTATCTTCATGGTCAGGAAGATATGTTGGATAACAGTGGTGCTTCCTTTTTAACCATTGATCCATTCTGTAGAAGTGCATCAATGGGGAGTGCATTCACTGGAGTATCCGGTGGGATAACATCCCTTTACTTTAATCCTGGTGGACTGGCACTTTCGGAAGGTGATATAATATCGACGACCCATTGTGAATGGTTTCAGGGTATGAGATTTGACAATCTGGCACTTTCACATAGTATGAACAGCAAAGGAGCACTTGGAATTGATGTAAAAGGTTTTTATACTAGTGGGCTTGAGAAAAGAACAGCAGATACGCCAGAAAGTGAAGGTGAATTCGGTGCTTACTTTATTAATTTTGGAGTTACCTATTCAAAGAATTTGTTCTATTTTCTTCCCCTTGGTTTCTCCTTAAGAGGAATTTATGAAAGAATTGATGATAATTCTGCATTTGGAGCCAGTTTCGATGTAGGACTTATTTACAGAACAGCAATTGATGACCTCCAGTTTGGTATTTCATTTAAAAATATTGGTCCAGAGATGAAATTCAAGGAGGAGAAATTTAAGCTTCCGAGTATGTTGAGGATTGGCGCTGGATACAAGATGTTGGGTGGTAACCTTCTTTTAAGCGTCGATATTGAAAAGCAGGGTAGTAGGGAAGCAGATATTAAATTTTGGCAGTGAAGTTGTTATTTTAGGAACACTTTTCTTACGGGCAGGATTAAATGGAGAGAACAGGGAAGATCTTGGTAAAACTGCAGGCTTATCCCTTGGAGCGGGATTTGCTGTTAGTAATTTAAAAATAGATTATGCATTTGTAAATTATGATTATCTTGGAATGACTCATCGATTCGGACTTACCTTTACACCTGGCGTTACTGCAGAGGAGAGAAAAAGGATTGAGCAACTTGCATTAGAGGAAGCAAGGAAATCTCTTCAAGAAAAAGAGCATATGATGAGTTCTATGTATTTGGAAAAAGGAGAGGAACTTATCAGTGAAAAAAAGTATGAAGAGGCACTCAGTAATCTGGATATTTCACTTGTCTGGAATCCTTCAAATGAGAAAGCAAAAGAACTTGTGATTAAAATGCAGGAGGAAATTCGGAAAAAGGAAGAATTGGATGCTTTTACTGCGGGGAAAAAGGCATTTGAGGTGGGAAATTTTCTTGAGGCTATTGCTCAATTTGACAGGGTAATCGAACTTAATCCGAAAAATACCGATGCAGTGGATTTAAGAAGTCAGGCAAAGAATAGACTGGAGGAAGAATCACTTAGGCTTGCTCAGGAAATGAAAGAAAAAAGTGAAGATATTCAATCACTCTTCAATAGTGCAGTAGAAGAATATTCAAAAGCAAACTACAAAATTGCTATTTCAAAATGGGAGAAGGTGCTTGCATTTGATCCGACAAGAGAAGATGCGAGGTCTTATATTAATAAGGCAAATGAAAAAGTACGTAAAAAAATTACATCCCTGGAGGAAAGATTAGAAAATCGGTTAGAGAAAAAGGATTGGCTGGGAGTACTTACAACTGCAAGAGAAATAAAATTGATTGATTCTTTTAACCAGAAAGCAAGGGAAGGCGAGAAAAAAGCAAATTCCAAGATAAAGGCTCTTGTCCAGTCAAACCTCAACAAAGCAAAAGAGTATTATAATAAAGGAAACTTATTCTCAAGTGAAGAACATTTTAGAATTGTTTTAAGATATGATCCAAAAAATAAGGAAGCAAAGTCTTATCTAAACAAGATAGAAAAGGGTGGACAGAAGGAAGATGCTGACAAATGGTATCTTAAGGGGATTGATGCCTATACGAAAAACAAATACAAACTTGCTATATCTTACTGGAACAGATGTCTTTCAATTGAACCTGATTACGAGAAGGCGAAGAAGAATATAGAAAGGGCACAGAAAAAACTTATCGAATTGGGAGAGATTAAATAGATTTTTAATTCCCATATCTTAAATTTTATTTCTTAATGAAAGTGATAGAAAGTATCCAATCAAAAACTTAATTTTATGAAGATAAGCTTACGTCTTAAAATACTTCTTTTCACAGTTCTCCTCCTTTTCCTTGTTACTTTTTCTATTGGGTTTTTCGTAAAAAATGAGGTTCAGAAATCGATAAGAAACGAGATAAAACTCAGGGGTATTGCAATTACACGAAACCTTGCTATGAACAGTGAGGATCCTCTTATATTAGGGGATGACTTGTATCTTAATCAACTTGTTGCTGATGCTATGGAAAATGAAGGTGTTAGATATACGGTAATTGTGGGCATCGACGGCATTGTCAGGGCAGCAGATAGTACTGAGTTGTGGAATACTGATTATAAACCACCAGCAGGGGTGAATCTTCTTTCAGGAATTAAACCAGAATCATGGTCGATAATTTACAAAGGTGAATCTATTCTTGATATTGCCTTTCCTC
>JAGMEZ010000138.1 GCA_023127905.1 Caldifarciminota bacterium | reverse complement strand
TTATCAATGGCTTACAACATTCTATATGAAAATTCTGGGGTATGTCCTGAAATAAAGAATGGGATGTGAGCCTCGATCGATGATGGTACAAGTCATTTTAACATTTGGGGTAATAATGTAATAAGTAAATCAGGTTAAGCAAAGGGGAGTTCAGGTTTTTGTATCTATTGTGTGTCCACACCCAGTTTGCCTGATAAGGGATAATCTGATAGGACGGTTACATCGCTATCGTAGATTTTAATGTTATTCCTTCCATGATTTTTTACCCAGTACATTGCTCTATCCGCTAACATGAAAACATGTTCACCATTTTCTGCATTTTCAGGAAATGATGCAATACCAAGACTGGCTGTAATATGATAATTTATGCTTTCATCCTTTAAGAAAACAGCAGAGTTTATTAATTTAAGAATATTTCCTGCAATCTTTAAGGCTTTGTCCTTTTTTGTTCCTGGTGAAATCACAGCATATTCGTCTCCACCATAGCGAACTGTTATTCCATTTCTTCCTGCTCCGTATTTTACTAAGTTTCCTACCTCATGTAGGAGTTTTCCGCCTATCTGATGACCGTATCGGTCGTTAACAAGTTTAAAAAAGTCGAGGTCAAGAAATATTACTGAAAATGGCTTTTCTTTTTTCTTGGATAAGTTCTCAAGAGTAATATGGCAATAACGCGCATTGTATAATCCTGTCAACTCGTCAGTAATAGCAAGTTTTCCTACTTTTTTATAAAGCATTGCGTTCTCAATGCTTATTGAAAGAAGTCGCGCAATTTGTTCGGTTAACATCTGATCGGAGTCATTGAATGCATTATAATTTTTACTCCCGATGTCAATAACACCAAGAATTGTATCTTTCCGCTTTAGCGGGATAACCATCTCAGATCGTACACTTTCAATTCCTTTTAAGTATCGGTTGTCGTTTAGTACATTCCCGACCCTTATAGAAATTCCATGTCGGACAACCCATCCCATATAACCTTGGTCAAAAGCGACCTTCTTTCTTTTTGGTTCCATTTTCTCTTCGCTGTCGAAGCTTTTGAGTTCAAGAATACCGTCTTCACGATTAAATAGTGAAATACCTATGTAGTAAAAATTAAAACTTTGTCTAATGAGACGTGAACTTCTCTGTAATAATTCTTCAAGATTGAGCATACCGGAAAGGTACGTTCCTATTTCGAAAAGAAGCGTTATTTCTTCCACCCGTCGTCTCTCCGTTTTAATCAAATTTGACTTGTTGAGGGCGAAGGCGGCAAAGGATGCGAGTGTCGTTATCTTCTCAAGGTCATCATGGTTAAACGGATCCTTCTTTTTATTGATCAATTCTATTACACCATGGATTATCTTTCCAGCCATTATTGGTGTACAAAGGATTGAATGTGTCTTGAATTTTGAGATTTTATCAATACCATTATAATATCGTTTGTCTGTCATAACATCGTTAACAATTGTGGATTTTCCTTTCTGTGCAACCCATCCAGCAATGCCTTGACCGAGTTTGAGACTTTTTCCCTTTATTACGTTTGCTTTTTCACCATAAACTGCATTAAAAATTAACCTATCTCTCTTTTCATTAAAAAGAAGGATTGAAGAGGCTTCAACATTTACCAACTCTATTGATTTTTTGATAATTATATCCAGAATAGTATTGAGTTCCATTGTTGTGTTGAGAAGTCTTATAATCTCGTTTTCAATGGTTAACTGCTGTAGTTTCTCTGATAGATTGAAAAGGAGACCATAGTTCTCCATCCCCCTTTTTCCGCTCTCTAAATTGCTGAGAATCCGCTTTATATCATCGGTAATGAGGGGAGTGATGAGATAATCATAGATGTTAAGGGAAAGGATTTCATTAATGATATATGGAGACAGGTGGGAAGAAAAAACTACAATAGGAACGTCATAAGAAAGTTTTCTAATGTCTTTTAAAATTCGGATTTCTGACTGTAAATTTGAGGTTTCAATTTCTACAAGGATTAAAACAGTTTTTTTTAATGCTGCAAGAGCGAGTAATTCTGCGTTATAGGATGCTCTAACAAAATTATAGTTTTCAATCTCCTTGTTGAGTGTTTCGTGAACTTTGGTCTTTTTTGTCCAGATTAAAACTTTTCCGAGTTCTTGCATCTGTTGATTATGCTCTTATTAAATAGAGAATTTTTATCTTTTCTCCGTGTTCATTATAGAAAATTCCATCTTCATTAATTTTTATAGTGAGGGGGGAATATTTTTCTCTTTTAAAAGTGGTAAGTGAAAGTATCTCATATGGTTCAGCAATGAAGTTTTTTCCAGTAAAATTTAAAATCCCTCCTTTTAGTTTGTCTTTTACAATTTCTGCAGCCCGTGACATCATCTCTTCCTTATTTGTTAGATTGGAATCAGTATTTCCAAATGTGAAATTAGATGTATTAAGCAAAAGATTCATAATTGTATCGTGGTCAACAAGAATCACCGATTTTTCTGGATCCCGTCCCTCGGAGAGAAACATTGCTTCGTTGACGAGCACACCTCTAAGATCAGGATCACCGAAAGCATTCGGTCCAATTGATACATCTCGTGATGGTATACCGCTTGAGATTCCAATTCCCAGTCTAAAGAGTGAGCGAAACATGGGGGGGAGTAGGGTGTATGTGGTTCCTTCTACTATGAGTTCTTTTTCTTTTATATCGCTAAACCAATCTCTGTATTTAATGTAATTATCTTTTATAAATTTTTCAGCAGCTTTAATCATAGAAATCGCACATAGTATTGCTTTCTCAGAGCTATTAGGCGAGCTCTGGAGGAAAAGTCCTTCTTCACTGAGTAATGAATGCCGTAATTTCTTAAATTTCTTTGTTGTTGATTCACGATATATTGAATTGTATAGTTCCTTTGAGTTTTTCCCAAACCAGATAATTCCGCCATCACCGATATCTTTTAAGAGAAATGCACCATATTCTTTTGCAATATTTGCCATTGTTGAATGAAAGTTTTTTATAATCATCTGTTCTCTTTCTGCATTGTGGAGCTTTAAGGTCATGAAGCTTGAACCCCTAATGTCGTAAATCAACACTGTTATAACCTTTTTGAAGTGTTTAAGACAGATAGGGATCAAATTATCAATTGTTTCACTATCAATTGAACTCTCATAGGTCTTTATCTTTCCACTCTTTGAAAAGTGAAAGAATTTACCTTTTGGAATACCATAGAAACCAAAATAATTTACCTCATTGCAAATTCTTGCTTGAGATAGTTTGTGTATCTTATCTACTTTTGGCCACTCTTTAATGTTTTTCTGAAGAAGACCACAAATTAATAGCGGTAAAAGAATCTCATTTGCAGCATTTTTGTATCTCTGGATAATTTTGTTTGCATCTGGTTGATATTTTCTCTTCCCTTTTTCTCGAAGATTCAGGAGAATTTCTTTAATTTTTTCTCCGTTTTTTATCTCTCCTTTCTCTGCACTATAGTACAAATCAAGTGTTCTTTGAACAACCATTCTGCCAATATTTGGCTGAATGATGTCAAGAAAAGGTTTAATTTTGAGGAATTCTAAGCCGCGTCTGATAATTTCATCCTTATTGTGGTAAATTTCTTTCTCGAATATAGATTTTAGCTGCTCGAATGTTATATTTTTTAGTGACAGGTTAGATTCAATTTTCTGGCTGAGATTGTATGATTTATTAAAAAAGTCTTTTAAGTGCCATATATAGTCTAAACATGTTTTTTCAACCTCTGAAAGTATTCTCGATATTCTGTAACTGGATTCCATAAGCGATTTCTTATTTTTATCATCAATAGCGTTTGAGATGGATTGTCCTTTCTCTTTGACAATTCTTTTAGTTTGTTCGGAAACTCTATAGTCCATAAGGGAAAATTCTCTATCTTCCTTAACGAGTTTAATCTCACTTTTTTCTGCTTGGTTTTTAAATATTTTTAAGAGAATGTTAATTTCTTTGTTTTGAGGGAAAATGAATTTAGAGAAATTACATTTTCTTATATCTTCATTGGTTATAAGTGTTTTATTTCTTATTACATTGATAATGTCACTAATTTGATTATGTGAAATGAACTGTATGAAAAGATTGTGTACTGCATTGAAGAGAGGCAGAGGGAAACCTCTCGATAGAAAAAGGGGAGAATAATCATCCATAGGATGTTCTAAAATAGAAGCATAAGGGAATTTATCAAGAAAACGTTCGAAAAATGAAATTGGAATCGGATAGGTTTTTGATAACTCTTTTCTTATATTACTTAAGAAATCAATTATATTTTTCATAAACAGTATCTCATGTGCTAATGTATCAACAAATTCATTTTTTTGGAAATTTTCAATGTAATCACCAGCCTTGTTTAAGTATCCAATTTCAAATACAACTGCTGCTTCTGGCTCATTTCTCAAAACATTCCTGTAGGTATGAGCAAGTAAATTCCTGTATGTATCAAATTCTTGACTGATGGGAGATTCGGATTTTTTTATTTTATAAACCTTATTAAAAAATGTGATATGGTCTTTTTCTTCTTTTAGAGGGAATTCAAAGAATAGTTGAGTTCCGTGTTTTATCAGGAAATTGAGAATATCATCTGGTATTCTGAATTTATTTTCAAAAAGTTTAATTAATTGGATATCTTTGAGATAGCGCTCTTTATTCGCTATTTCATTTCTTAATTGGGTTATGTAGTTTCCTTCTTCCTGACAGATTGCTTCTATCTGCCTAAGCAAAATATTATACATTAGAACTTAGTGATTCCGTTGAAACTAAAATCCTTAATGGCTATAAAGGGAAGAATAGAGCCCACAGGAAATCTTGCACTGTAAGAATTACCACTTTCTACCAGCCTGGTTTCTCTTGAAATAGTTATAATATTCTTTAATGCTTCGAGGATACTCTGATTAAACCTCAGATTTTTTACGGGATAAGCAATTTTTCCATGTTTTATCATGAAGGTTCCGTTTCTTGTCATACCGGTTAGTGTTAAACTTTTTGGCTCAACAATATTGACATAGTGAAATGAAGTTATCAGTATACCTGTCTCAGTATTGCATATCATTTCTTCAAAAGATGATTGTCCCTGTTTCACAACAAGATGCAAAGGGATAGGACCAGTGTCATATCTTACAAAGTGACCAGTTGAACGTTTTCCTGCTTTATGGGCAGTCATTCTATCATATACTATGTTCTTAACGATTCCTTTTTCAACAAGTGTCAATTTTTTCTTAGGCATACCTTCGAAGTCAAAAGGAAAAGCGAATCCTCTTTCATTAAAGGAATCATCAAGAAGTGTAAATTTTTTGCTAAACATTTTCTTTCCAACTGTGCCTGTAAGACAGCTCCTACCTTCAGAATGTAAAAGAGAATTAAAACCAAAGAATCCAAGAAATCCAAGAATATCTGATGCTGCTTCAGGAGTGAGAACAACAGAGTATTTTCCTGTTTTAATGTTTTGGGGGTTCTGTGCCATCCTGGTCTTTTTATGGACATCGTTCCTAAGCCTGAAGAAGTCAAGTTTTTTAATATCCCTGTTAGAACACTGTCCTGAACTTGAACCATTCTTACCTCTCATTGTCAGTCGAAGTGTACAGTCTGTTCCACGGTTATATGAAAAAAGGTTTTTGCTGTTGCCAATAGCAATTTCAGTTACCCCTGTTGTGAAAGTACCGAAACATTTGAACGGTTTACTTGATTGAATTATATCTCTGACGATACATGCTCTGTTCTTATGTGAGAAGTAATGGGTTGATCGGAAATATGTATGTATATTCTTATGTCTTGCTTTTGGTGGAAGACCACAGTAATCTGGATTATCTTTCTCGCATTCTGCAATTTTAATAGATTTATTGAGGGTATTAAGGATATCAGATTTTTTTAGACTATTTGTTGTTGCTTCACCAGTCTTTTTTCCAATTGTTGTTATAATAGATAATATGTTGTTTTTCTCCATCACATTCTGATGGATAATTGAATTTGCAAAACGAGTAAGGTAGGAGAGCTCACAATGAAAAGTTACTTGAGTTTCATGTGCTTTGCTTTTTGAAAAAATGTAGTCAAAAATACTCTGTATTGCTGGTTTATCTATCATCGGAATTCCTTGTAAGTTTAAGACACAAGAATTATAAATTAAGAGAAGAAAAAGGATTTATGGTTTTTAATTCCCATTAAGGTGTATAGTTTTGTTTTATAAACTGATTAAATTGTCAATTTCTTGATGGGCTGCTTCAAATTGATCTGCGTCGAGAAGGGCAATAATTAATTTTATTTGTTTTACTTTAGCAGGTTCCTTTGATTGTATCTCAATTACAATTTTTTCCTTCTCTCTTTCTGATTCCATTCCTCGGTTTTCAGGTGAGGAATCCAACTCATCAAAAGATAATTCACGTATTCCTTTTGCTAGATCCTTATCGAGATTTTTTCTGCCTTCATAAGATTCTGCCACTGTTTTATTAGCTTCAACGTAAGCTTCCGTTTTTGCTGATTTTCCAAGGGGTGTTATGTCTAATCCACCTTCAGTTGATGTAGTTCCATTGGTATTTTCATTTTCAGGTTTCTCTTCTGCTTCAAAAAAGTCGTCAAGAGGTGAAGATTCCTTTAATTCTTTTTTCCTTATTTTTTTTAATTTGTCAATTACATTATCCAAGGTTTCCTCCCAAAAAAACATTCATTATAAAAAAATCCAGTAAACGATTTGTTTCACTAATTTCAATTCCCTGGTTTTTAATTCGTATACTCCTTATTGATTTCATTTGTGATATTTTGAAAGGATTTCTTTTGCTTCGACATTAGTAGGGTCAATCTCTGTAACCTTCTTGAGGAAATCAATTGCTTCATTAATTCTATCAAGCCCAATAAGTGCTTGTGCCATATTCAGGTAAAGAACAGGATATTTAAATCCTAATTTAATAGCCTCATTGAATGATTCAACTGCTTCCTCATACTTTTCACCGCGTAGTTGTATGGCTCCAAGATTGTTGTATGCTTCTTCGAGCCCGGGTTCAATTTCGAGTGACTTTTTTATATTCTTGATTGCCTGTTCAGTCTTACCTATCTCGCCAAGAACCATTCCAAGGTTGAGATATGCTTCCGCAAAATCACTTTTTAATTCGATTGCTTTTCTAATTTCTTTTTCCGCTGCACCAAAAGAACTTCTGTAGAACAAAATAACACCTCTACTTAGATGATTCTGGGCACTTTCAATTATTTCTTTCTTTTCTTTCTTTTTCTCATTCTCTATTATGGTTTTTGTTAAATTCTCAATAGATTTTGAAATATTTCCTATACTTAATTCACTATTTTTTATTGCATTAAGTATTTCTTTGTTTGAATCAAGATATGTGTTTAATCGATCGGGTATAACCGAGAGTTTTTCAACCATCTTTTGCGATTCTTCTTTTCTGTTATTGTTACTATCAATGAGAATTTTCTCAATAGGTTTAATATAGTTTTCTGAAGTGGATAATATCTCAGAAATTGACTTACTTAGTTTATTATTTTGTTCTGTAAACGATTTGGTAAATGTTTTGAATAATTCATTAAATAACTCTATTTTCTTCTCAATACCATCACCTCTTTTATCAATAACAGCAGAGGTAACATCCTGTTTTTTGCTAAGTGTTTCGATAACCTCGTAACTTTTTTTGATGGTGTCTTGTATTGATGCAAATCCATCAGACATTGAAAGGATTGCTTTTTCAACTTTTTCAAAAGATGCTAACTGTTTTTCAGTTGTTTCAAATTGTGTTTTCTCAATTTTATCTAAAAGGGGGTTGATACTATCATTGATTACTGAAAGGGTGTTTTTAATCGAAGTAGAAAGATCGTCAATTTTAGATAAGAGATTTTTCGAAATTTCATCCTGTTTTACAAGCGAGTTATTATTTGTTTCTTCGAGTACCTTTAGTAATTTTTCAATACTTTCATTAACACTTGGAAAGAATGAAGTTATAGAATTCTTTATTTCGAAGGAAAAGGCTCTTAGATCACTTAGCTCTTTTGTGAAATTCTTTGTTGTATTGTCGACTGAATCCAATAATTTTGTAATATTTTCAAATCCTTGAAGAATCCGCGCGATCATTTCACCAATATTATTAATTTCCTTTGGAAGTTCATCACTTTCTTTTAAGTTCTTTAGTTTTTCAAAAAAGTCCTGTGTTTCAGTTTCTATAGTTTTTGTAATATCTGAAGTTCGGTGTGAGATTTCTTCGATTTTCTCACCAATATCTTTTACCTCACCTATCAGCTCGCTGCTTTCTTTTGGCTCCGTCATCTTGTCGAATAGTGGTTTTATTTCGGTTTCTATTACTTTTGCTATATCATCTGTTCCCTGGGATATGTTCTCGATTGTTTGACTGATTGCCTTCACTTCCTGAAGTAATTCGCCGCTTTCCTCTGTATCTCCAAGATGTGAAAGAAATTCTTTGAGGTCCTTATTACTCTTTTCTGTCCATTCTCTTAAAAGATCATATTGTCTGCTCAACTCGGATAAGGCAACAACGAACCGTTCCCTTGATTCCCTTTGTTCTTCAGTGATTTGTTGTGTTCTTTTTTCAAATGAAGATATAATATTAGCTAGATCATCATTTGTTTTGTTATTTTCGTCCATAGTACGCTCCTTTTTCTTGATATCATGAAGATATGAAATGCCTTTAACCAGATATTATTGGATACCTTCCTTTTATATCAGAATGAATGGATATTTCATTTAGATAAGAAATCCTCTTCTCAATATGAATATCAGGTTCGCAGTTTTTTAGAGATATTAGCGCGCTTTTGTAATCTCCAATTTTCTCATACGATGATGATAATAGAAGTAGAAGATTGTTTTTAAATTCCTTATCATGAGGAAGTGAAATAGTCCTTAATATCTCAATAGCCCTTACAGGATTATTTTTTAGAAGAAATGATTTTGCAGTTAAATATCTTGCCATACTTCTGTCTTTCTTATTCTTAAAAGGTTCTCCAAGAAGTTTAATAGCTTCATCTTTCATGTCGAGACAAATGAGAAGTTCTGCCTCCTCAAATATTAGAGAAGAAACCTCTGGGGATTTATCTCTGGCAAATCTGACTCTTCTCAACTGGAATTCTTTCTTTTTCTTTTCAAGATTATTCAAAAAGAAATAAAATTTCTTCTTTCCCATTTCTTCTAAAAGTTTGTTTTCTAATTTTTCTGTATCTTTCCCCTCTTGGGAAAGTAAAAGGAAATTGTAGATCGATAATATCTTTGCTGCTTTTCCCTTAATATAAGGAAGTGCCCGTGAAATCACTTCCTTCATGGCATCCCATTCACCTTTTAAGTATGAGAATCGAGTGAAATATAAGAAGAGTTCTGGATTGTCTGGCGCCCTTACAAGGTGTTTCTCGAGGAGGTCAATTATCCGATTGTGAAAGGAAAAATTCCTTTCTATTTTTTGCAAAAGGGGAATTGCATCGTCGAATTTATTATTTTCGAGCGAGTATTCAAGAAAGCTAAAACTTGCCTCATCTTCTCCCCGATCTGACATCTCTTTTAATTGTACCATAATAGCAGGAAGTTGATCGGGGTATTCATTTGAGATTTCTTTAAGTATCTTAATACTTTCCTCTGTTTTTCCCTCAAGAGAAAGCAACTTTGATAAGAAAATGAAGGGTTCAAAATCCTCTTTGTGTTCTTTAAGTAAATCCTCAACCTTTCGTATAACAGTATGGAGTTCATCAGGGGCAGAAGAGAGAATTCTATCGTAAAAATCGATGGTTGTTTTCAATCCTCCATCTTTTTCTGATAGTTCTGCTAATGAATAAAGAATTGAAATATTTCGAGGATCCTCTTCCTTTATTTTATTAAGATATGAAACTGCCTGTTCGGCAAGATTTTCGTCCTTTCTGTATGCTTCCATGAGATGGTGAGTTGCTTTTGTAAACATCCTTTTTTTTGCATAGAGTTTACCAAGATTAAGGTGGACTTCAGGTACAGGTTTGTGTTTTTCAATATAATGAAATTTTCCTATTACTTTGTCAATGTATGAATCACTTAATTGTGATGTTGCCTGAAACTCCTTTATGGCGTCTTTTAAGCGTTTTTCTGTCAAATAGAGACTTCCTAAAACAAAATGAGCATCTGGGTTTACTCTATCTAAGTTGACAATTTTCTTTAATTCATCGACCACTTTTCCGATCTTCGATGGATCTGTTTTGGTAATATCATAGAAATAGAATGACGCTTTTCCATAGTTTTTATCCGCAATGCAAGCTTTTGCTAATGCATATTTTATAACAACATTATTTTTGTCCATCTCATGTGCTCTTTGTAATAGTTCTAAAGCATTCTTGGCTAATGTTTCATCGATATCAAGCGCATGAATAATTGAAAGTGAAGCCTGTTTAAGGAGACCTTTTTCAAGACTTGCATTTCCGTGAATGAGGTATACATGACCAGTTTTATCTTTAGGTAACGTCTCTATTGCATCTTCACATTCAGAGATTACTTGTTCGTAGGCACCTTTGTTTTGAAGTGCTTTGAGAAGTTCAATTGTAATTGTCGGTTCGGTGGGATATTTTTTATTAAGTTCGTACAGTATATGAATAACTTCATCGGATAAATTTGGCTCAAGTTCACTTGCCCTTCTAAAATACTTAAGTCCTTCGGTTGTTCTTTCTGTTTTTAAATAAATAGTTCCGAGAGCAAAGTTGGCATCGGGAAGGTCTTCCTTCTTCTCGAGGATTCTTTGATATCCACTTATTATTTTATCAACTTGTTCTGGTTTTATTTCAAAACAGTTGCTATAGTGAAGAACAGCATTCTTATAATCTCCCGATAAAGATAAAGCCTCTGCTTTTGCGAAAGATAAAATAAAAGGGTCAAGTATTTCACTGGGAATTGCATCGTATACTTGTAAAACATAAGGTGCAAGTTCTTCGGACTTTCTGGCAATGGAATCAAGCTGAGGAATTAGCTGAGTAACTTTTTCTGGATCCGATTCAACCACAGAGTTTATTATATCGAGAGATTCCTTATGGTTTCCTTTCTTGAATGCAGCGAGACCAAGTGCTATCTTTGCCTTTATGAGATCAGGCTGCTCTTCTGTTATTTTCCTAATTCCTTTCTCTGCAAGATCAAAACCACCATTTAAGTCCATTAGATGTCCATAGAGAAATAGTGATTCTTCAAATTTTTTCTTATAAGCATAAATTTCTGCAAGAAGATTTAAACCATGGACATTCTCTAAATCTATTTCTAAAACCTTGTTTAACTTCCCCATGATTTCACTTGAAAACTCCTTATTTGATGTAAAGAGTTTTTCAAATGCATTAATTGCTTTATCTGTTTCACCTTTTTCGCTATAAAGATTTGAGAGAAAGTAAAGAAGATTTGAGTTGTATGGATCTTTCTCGATTATTTCTTCGGCAATACGTGTAACCTCATCAAATTTCTCAGGGTTCATTTCAATAATATTTGAAAGTTCGCTTAATACAGGATCGTATTTTCCTTCTTGTGCGTAAAGTTTTGCGAGATAAAGGCGGACATCGAGGTTTTTGCTATCTTTTCGGATTATCTCGGAGTAGATTTTCATTATTTCACGTGGATCAATATCTTTTTGGCTTTCCATCTCCTTAGCATAAGCAATAGCTTTATCAATCTTCCCCAGAGCTATCTGGTGTTTTGACAGGTAGAGAAGTAAAATAGGGATTTTTTCCTCTTTAATTATGTCTTCAATGACCTCTATAGATTCTTTAATATACTTTTTGTCAAAATCAACAGCTCGTTCAATATATTTAATGCCTTCATTGTACTTTTTATTTTTAAAGAGAAGTTTTCCTTTAAGAAATCGTGGGTAAGGATTACCATAATTTACCCGACATACCTTTTCTAAATCATTTAATATGATTTCTTTTTTTTCTGGGAATGAAAGAAAAATCATTTCATAAAGTTCCAATCCCGATTTTAAATCAATTTTTTGTTTCAACAGAGAAAGAGAAAGTATCTGTAAAATGTCTTTCTGTGTGTAATTTTCGATGTTTTTTTTCGATATTACATTATTGTATATTGTTATGTATCGTTCAGACATCTCTTTGATTTGTTCGGTTGTACTTGCATCTATAATCTTTCTGGCGTCCTCAAACATATCTTTATATAGATAGATTTCAATGAGTAGAATTGCTGTTTCTTCAGGTGTGCCACCAGCAAAATGAGCGGATTCAATGGTTTCAATAATCTCCTCCCACTTTTCTGGTGCTAATCGGTAAGCCCTTTTTAAATTTGTTGCACATTCAATGAATTTATTTATTTCGAAATGATATTTTCCGAGCTCAAGGTAAAGAGGAAAATCGTTTTTACCTCCAACAAGCGACCTTTCGAGGGTTTTTATTGCCCTTTCGACCTTTCCTTCCGCGTAGAACTTCCTTGCCCTTTCAAGGTTTTTTTGTGCATCACCAAGATTAAAAATCATAAGAAAATCCTTAGTAAATTTTTTTAAGTTATTGTAATCAGGATTTTTGCTTTGATTACAACAACAAGACCAATTATAAATATAATAAAATAGAAAAGAAAGTTTGTCAACCAAAAAATTTGGTAAATTTAAGCATGAGAAGAAACTTCTTCTAACTATAACTTAAGGTTACTACTTCTAATATTTGGGGTTTTTGGATAAAGAGCTTCCACTAACTTTTAACTTATGAAATTCATTGAGAAGTTGCTCTTCGAGCTCTTCCATGCTTCTACGTGAACGGAAACCAGCTGCCTGTCTATGTCCACCACCGTCAAAATGTGAAGCTATAGTATTTACATTGATATCTTCATTTTTTGCTCTGAGACTAACCCGTATAACACCATCAGATTTTTCTTTGAAGAAGATAGATGCCTTAATATTCTTAATACCTAAAACGTAGTTTACAAATCCTTCACTCTCTTCCTCAGTTGCACCCGTATCTGTTATCATTTTCTGGGTTAACCTAATAAAAGCAATACCTTCTCTAACTTTTGTGGTTGAGAGGACAGAGGAAAGGAGTTGTATTGATTCAAAAGTTCTTTGATTATAAATGCAATTAGAAAGAGATGAAAAATTTACGCCTAAACGGGCAAGTTCTGAACAGACAAGGAATGTTTTTTCTGATGTATTTCTAAAACTAAATCTTCCTGTGTCTGTTATAATACCTGTTGCTATACAATCACAAATATTTTTAGTTAATTTCATGCCAAGTTTGGTAAAAATATTATAGACACATTCCGATGTGGAAGATGCCTTACTATCAACATAGTTGATGTCCCCGTAAAAGGTGTTACTGGCATGATGGTCAATATTGAGAATGGGGATGTACTTGGTCTTTACAAAATCAAATATCCAGGATGCTCTTTTAATATCTCCAATATCAAGAAAGATTGATGCATCGATCTTTTGGTCTTTGTGCGGTTTATCAGTTCTTATTGTTTCCCAGTTATATAGGAAACGGTACTTTTTAGGGACAGGCTCAGGATTAATGATATAAGCTTTTTTTGACAGCCTCTCAATCTGCATTGCCAGAGCTAATTCTGAACCAATTGAATCACCATCCGGTTCGATATGTGATGTAATAAGGAAATAATGATGTGTATCAAAAAATTGTAAAATATCTTGTATTGCCATTTGAATGAGTGATCTTTAGTGTTTCTCTCTTCTTGCTTGAGTTCCTTGCGGCTTATATTTCATATAAATATGGATTCTTATCATTATAGAAAATAAGTTCAGGAACACGACGAACTTTGATTTTTTTTGAAAGAAACCATCTAATCCTTTTTTTTGCTTTATTAAGAATAAGAGTCGTTGTATCGATTTTTTCTGTGTCAAGAACTGATATAAAAATCTTAGCAGAATGAAGATCATTGGTCAAAGAAACTCTGGAAATTGTGACTATGCCAATCCTTGGGTCAGAGAGTTCCTGAATAATGATATTCGAAACAATTTTCTTTATTTCTTCTTCAATCCTATTCCTGTGGAATGATGTCACAATATCTCAGTTTCATAGTTAACAATCTCGAAAGATCTTTGTTTTTCCATAAAATTTATAACAGAAGATAGAATTTTATCAACATGTCTTTTATCATTTGAAACTGTTGCAACTGCAAGAACAGAAATTTTATGGTTGTTATTCCTGGCAATTTCTGAAATTGAAACATTGAATTTGTTTCTTACCCTGTCTTTTAGCCCTTTTAAAACACTTCTTTTTTCCTTGAGGGATGTAGTGTCAGGAATGTAAATTTCAATAATACAGTTTCCTATCTTCATTAACGCTGTAAATTGGGATTACTTATTTGTTATAAAAATCGACATTAAGAGATGTCGTTTTGAACTATAACTCTCTTTTTATTTCTATCGTTTTGTAGACTTCTACAATGTCGTTTTCTTCAATATTTTTAAGTCCTTCTAAGCCAATCCCACATTCTAACCCCATTTCTACTTCTTTAACATTATCTTTAAATCTCTTTAGCGAGTTAATCTTAGATTCGAATATAATTTCATTGTTTCTTTTTACCCTTGCTTTCTCTCCTGATATAATTTTCCCTCTTACAATGAATGAACCAGCAATAATTCCTGCTGTTCCAACCTTGAATACTTGTTTTACTTCAGCTATGCCTATGATTTCTTCTACATATTCAGGTTCAAGAAGTCCTGATAGTGCAAGTTTTATATCTGATATAGCTTCGAATATTATATCATAAAACCTTATTTCGACCCCTTCTTTCTTTGCTCTCTCTTTTGCATTATGGTTTGCATTCACATGAAATCCAACAATAATTGCATTTGATGCTGCTGCAAGTAAAATATCAGAATCATTTATCGGTCCTATACCCTTGTGAATAATTGCAATTCTTGCATCATCAGTTGAAAGATCGTCGAAAGAGTCGGCTAATGCTTCAACAGAACCTGCTACATCACCTTTTATAATTACCTTTAATTCTTTAGATTCACCCTCTTTTAGACCTTCCTGGAATTGAACCAGACTATA
The DNA here is from genome assembly GCA_023127905.1 of Caldifarciminota bacterium. Taxonomy (GTDB): domain Bacteria; phylum Hydrothermota; class E44-bin80; order E44-bin80; family E44-bin80; genus JAGMEZ01. The sequence goes on along the minus strand of JAGMEZ010000138.1, from coordinate 8,107 downwards.
CCTGAATCTTCCTCTTTCTATTTGTTCCCTTTTAGCAAGCTGTCTCTTTCTTGCTACTTCTCGAGCTTTTTGTTCATTCTCAAAAATTATAAATGTATCGCCTACTTCAGGTAAACCATCAAGTCCCATTATTCGAACAGGTTTCGAAGGTGTTACAGTATCTATACGGTTATTTAGTTCATCTATCATTGCCCGTATCTTTCCACTATAGGTTCCAGTAACAAAAGGATCTCCAATATGAGCAGTTCCTTTCTGGATTAAAACAGTAGCAATAGGACCTTTACCTTTGTCCATCTTTGTTTCAATCACAACACCTTTTGCAGGACCATCTTTTCTCGCTTCAAGTTCTAACATTTCAGACTGGAGTAAGACTGAATCAAGGAGTTCTTTGATACCTTTGCCCGTTTTTGCTGATATGGGTATGCCAAGAACACTACCACCGTAGTCTTCAAGGAGTACTTTGTTTTTGCTCAGTTGTTGTTTTACTAATTCGGGATTTGCATTTTCAAGGTCAATCTTGTTTATTGCAACAATAATTGGAATATTTGCTGCCCGTGCATGATCGATTGCCTCTATTGTTTGAGGCATCACACCATCATCACCAGCAACAACTAAGACAACTATATCTGTAACCCCTGCTCCCCTTGCCCTCATTGCAGTAAAAGCTTGATGTCCTGGTGTGTCAAGAAAGGTTATTAAATGGTCTTTATATGTTACTGAGTATGCACCGATATGTTGTGTTATTCCACCCTTTTCTTGTGCAACAACATTTGTATCTCTAATTTTATCAAGGAGTAAGGTTTTTCCATGGTCAACGTGTCCCATTATAGTAACTATTGGAGGTCTTGGCTCACATTTTTCTTTCTCTTCATCTTCCTCCTTTTCAATTTCCGCACCATACTCAGGAAGTAATTCAACTTCAACCCCATATTCATCAGCAATCATTGAAATTGTATCTATATCAAGCCGCTGATTTATTGTAACAAGAAGACCTAATTCAAGGCATTTCTTTATTATCTCGGTTGGTTCGATTCCAAGGATATCTGCAAGCTCAGCAACCGAAACGAATTCGCTTATTTTTATAATATGTTTTCCTTCTTCTATCTCATCTATTGAATATCTTTGAGTCTTTTTCCTTATTTTCTTTGGTTTTATTATTCCAGTCATCTTCTCGACTGTCTCTTTTACCTTTTTTTCTATTTCCTCCTTTTTCTTTATCAGATCAATTTGTTTCTTCTTTCTTTTCATTAACTGTTCTTCTTCTTTCTGTTTCCCTGTACCATCCTCTTTCTTCTTTTTGATACTCTTTTTTCTTTTTATCTCCTCAATCTTTAGTTTCTTTTTATCAGATTCGAGTCTTTCTTTAATAGAAGTTATCATATTATCTGAAAGAGTCGACATATGGTTTTTGACAGAATAATTAAGTTGCTTTAGAAGGTTAATCAATGCATTGCTTGAGAGGTTTAATTCTTTTGATAGTTGATATACTCTCAATCGGGAGACTTTTTGATTTTTATTCTGTTTTATCTTTTTCTTCGATTTCTCTTGTGATTTTTTCATAGGCTTTTAATATTTTTTTTGCTTTACTTTTTCCAATTCCAGGAATCTCGATTAAATCCTTCTCCTGGATTTCTTCAAGATTCTGAAAAGTAAAATATCCTTCCCTCTCCAATTTATCTATTGTACCTTTTGATAATTCTTTTGAATCCCTGAGCGCTAACTGGGAAAGTTTAGTTTCCTCAATATGTTTCCTGTATTCCTCTTTACTGAGAATATCGATTGACCAGCCGGTTAATTTGTTAGCAAGCCTTGTGTTCACGCCATTTTTACCAATTGCAAGAGAAAGTTGATCTTCAGGTATTATTACCGTAATTTTTTTATCTTCCTCGTTTATGATTGTTTTGTATATTTTTGCTGGAGAAAGTGCTCTCGATACGAAAAGTCCTGTGTCTATGCTCCATTGAATTACGTCAATATTTTCTCCGTTTAGTTCCCTGACAATAGATTGAATTCTCGAGCCCCTCACTCCCACGCAAGCACCAACGGGATCGATCTTATCATCATTTGAATATACTGCAACTTTTGATCTGTTACCGGGGTCTCTTGCTACAGAAATGATATCGACAATCTTTTCATAGACTTCCGGAATTTCAGATTCGAGTAATTTTTTTAGATAATCAGGGTGTGTTCTTGAAAGGACAACTCTCGGGCCTCTTGGCGTTTTTTCAACGTCCTTTATTAAAGCTCTTGTGCTGATTCCCTGGTATAGTCGTTCTCCTGGAATGACATCAGTTCTTGGAATAAAAGCTTCAACCCTTCCCAGGTTCAAGTATACACCCTTGGAGGTAACCTGTGTAACAGTTCCATTGATTATCTCGCCAACTTTTGAATGGAATTTGTCATAATTAATCTCTTTTTCTTTTTGTCTGATTCCTTGAAAAAGAACCTGTTTCACAAGAATAATAGCGTTCCTTCCAAATTCAGCTATCGAGTATTCAATTTTTATCGTATCGCCAATTTTTGCGTTCTTTTTATATTCTTTCGCATCATTCTTGGATATTTCGAATGCATTATCTTCTACTGATGAAACAACGGTCATGGTTCTGTACAACTTTATATCACCAGTTGTCTCAGAAATATCTACTTCAACCTCCGCAGTTTTGCCGAATTTTTTTCTTACGACCGATGCAAGGCTTATTTTAAATGTTTCTATTACATATCCCTTTTCAATTCCACGTTCTTTCGAAATATCTGAAAATAAATTCCACATCTCAAGGTTTGGCAAAGATCCTCCTAAAATATCTTTCTCTTTCTTTCACCAGGTGATGAAACTTCAAGTTTATAAGCTATTTTCATTGAGTTTTTTACATCCAAAACAACCGATAGACATTTTGAGAATTTTTCACAGTCGTTAAGTGTAATACCACCTTGCTTATCAATAAACACCCTCAGAATATTGTTTCTATCGTTACCCTTAATCTCAAGGTCAATAAGTTCTAATCCTTCATCTGTAAACTGTTCTTCAATAGTATCCTTAATAATTTTTATTACCTCCTCCTTTAATCTTTCCTTATTATCAATCATAATTGAATACTTTAACATATAAAAATAGAATTTTCAAGGATTATTTTTAATAAACTAATAATTTAAATTTTTATGTTTCCATTTTCTAATTTTGTTAGACTTCGTATTTTTTTCTCTCTTGAAAAATCAGCTTTTTTACAAACGAAATTACTTCACTTGGAGAAATTCTTTGTTTTTTTTCTTCATGCCTTAGTTTTATCTCACAGAAGCCCTCTTTAAGTGATCTGTCCCCGACAATAATCTGTACAGGTATACCGATAAGATCTGCATCGTGAAATTTAAATCCAGGTCTTTCATCTCTGTCATCTATGAGGGGTTCTATATTTTCTCTTAAAAATGTTTCGTAGAGTTCTTCAGATGTTTCTTTAACATTATCATTTGAGATGTCAATAGGAATTATATGGATAAGAAATGGTGCAACACTTACTGGCCAGAGTATTCCTTTATTGTCGTGAAACTTATCAATAACTGCTGCCATAAGTCTTTCTATTCCAATACCATAGCTCCCCATAACAATGGGTTTTTCTGTTCCGTCATTATCCGTAAAAAGACATTTCATTGATTTTGAATATTTGGTTCCAAGTTTAAATAGATGACCGAGTTCTATTGCCTTTTTAATTTTAATAGTTCCATTTTTACATTGAGGGCAAGGATCATTATTTTTTACTGTAATAATATCAATAAACTTTTCAATATTTATATCCCGTGTAATATCGACACCTTCAATATGATATTCGTTTTTATTTGCTCCTGTAATCATGCCATTCGAATTTCTCAGGTTACTATCTGCGTAAGTTTTCACATTATCTATTCCTATTGGGCTTATGTATCCTATTTCAGCACCTGTCAATTCCTTAACCTCTTCTGTATGTGCAGGTCTGAATTCAAAACCAAGGATACTTGCAAGTTTGTTTTCATTTACATCATGATCTCCCCGAACGAGTACAAAAACCGGTTTATTCTTTATAATATAAAGCAGGCTCTTGATAAATAGTTCTTTTGGTTTTTTAAGGAAATTTGATACAGCATCAACTGTCCCAACAACTGGTGTATGTATCTCTTTAATTTTCTTTTTCTCACCACAAATAGGCTGTAACCTTGTTGTAGCAACTTCGATGTTTGCAGCATAATCGCATTTATCACACAATGCAATTGAATCCTCACCACTTTCTGATAAAAACATAAATTCATTTGATTGAGAGCCTCCCATGACTCCACTTGATGCACCGACAACAACAATATCAAGACCGCATTTTCTGAAAATCCTTGTATAGGCATCATAATGTTTTTCGAAACTCTTATCAAGTCCTTCAAAATCTCTGTCAAGGCTGTAGGAGTCTTTCATAAAAAATTGTCTTATTCGTAAGACCGCTCCCCTGGGTCTTGGTTCATCTCGGAATTTTGTCTGAATCTGGTACCACAATTGAGGGAGTTCTCTGTAGGATTGGATTTCTCTTCTTGCAAGGTCTGTTATTATTTCTTCATGTGTTGGAGCAAGACATAAATCTCTTTTATTCCTGTCCTTAAACTTGAACATCTCCTCACCGAAATCATCCCATCTTTTTGATTCATCCCATAATTCTCTATTTGTTAAAACTGGTAACAGGAGTTCCTGTCCTCCAATCCTGTCCATTTCTTCGCGAATGATTGCTTTGATATTTTTAATTACACGCAATCCGAGAGGAAGGTATTCGTATACACCGCTCATAAGTGGTTTTATTAATCCGGATTTCAGTAATAGAACATGGCTAATTTCCTTTGCTTCCTTTGGAAATTCCTTAAGTGTCGGTAAAAAATACTTACTAAACCTCAAAACTTCCTCCTTAGAATAATTTGTACGTTAAGAATAATAATATTAATTGGATCAATCGGACAAATAAGATTTACAAGACAACTTTTTTATCCTTTATTCAAAAGTAATCATTGTTTTATATCAGAAATTAATGTTTTAGTCAACAGTTTTTTGAGTATCACTATGTATACTTATCTGCATAGTTTTCGAAAAGGGACAGGTCCCTATGGATATGTATTATTCCAGGGGGACCTGTCCCTCCGAGGTTGCTCTTACTAATTCTCGGATTCTATGGCGGAACAGAGGAGTCTCTGTACTTAAACCGTGTTAAACCACTCTTTGTTCCGAACCAAACGTAATCATCTTCAATGTATACTGTTCTTACCTCGTTGTCTGAGAGTCCATCTGACTCATTAAAAGTATGCCAACTCTTCAATTTCTTGTTGTAGCGAGTTACACCAAAATTGGTGCAAATCCAGACGTAATCATTGTTACCTGAGATAGCAAAGACCCACTCACCCGAGATTGGACTTGGATAAAGGTATTCTTCCCATTGAGAACTGTCTGGATAGTATATATCAACTCCCTTCCTTCTTGTCCCGAACCAGAGGGCATCTTTATCGACAAAAATTGTTGTAACCCCAAACCTAAAATCTCCGTCAGGATCGGTTATTATCTCAAACTTTTTATTCTTTTTCAGAAATACACCTCTATCAGTTCCTATAATCAGATTGTTATTATAAATTCCAAATGCATTGACTGAAGTATTATCAAATTCTTCGACACTTATAATTTCCTTAGAACCCGGTAACATAAAAGCCATACCATTGTTTGTTCCGATAAAGAGGGTATCTTCTTTGATAATGAGAGAGATAACTATCTCCCCTGGAAGGGCGTCAAACTGAGTGTAATTTTTCCAATCCAGTTCATCTTTTCTGTAGCAGTGCAAACCGGCATTTGTTCCAAACCATATGTTTTTTTCATCACCGTAGATTGCATAAACGTCGTTTGAGTTCAACCTGAAGACATCTTTTGAATTAAAATGCTTTCCTTCTCCCGTCTCAAAATTGATATGTGTAATTCCTTTTCCTGTTCCGTACCTACCACCAATCCAGAATCCATATGCATCATGAAAAATTGCATCAACACGATTATTTGCAAGTCCTATGATGTAGTGTCGTCCATTCCATGTGAAAATGTTATTATGAAACACGCCGTACCCGTTAGTTCCAATCCACATATCTTTATTATCAACTGCAGCTGCTGTATATTTGTACTTGTTGAAATATTCATCTGTTGCATAGAACGGGGTTAAAAAGGGATAATCCCTGATTGAAATCTTTCCTTTTTCTCCCGACCAATCAATATTAGATGGGAGTGCACCTGTCCATTTCTCCCAGGCAAAGCTACCCCTTTGTGAGAAGTAAATCAACCCATTACCTTCAAGGAAAACATAATCGGGAGTAAATCCGATGGAGGTAATTACGGTAAAAGGAAGACTGATTCGCGGGATTTCTCTTTCCCAACGTGAGATTTGAGGGTTGAAAACCATGATAGCATTATCAGAAACAATCCATAGTTTGTTGAAAAGTTTGTCGAATGCAACAATCTTAGCTTTCTCTCCAGTGAAACCATCACTTTTTGTTACAGGCGTATCCCATTTACTTTGTAATCTATCATAGCGAAGGAATCCTCCGTCGGTGCCAAAATATACTTTTGTCATATTTAACGAGATGCTGTAGATATGGAAAAATTCCTTGTATGTTGTCCACACATAAGGATTATACATTCTGGAGAAGAGGGAAGAGGAACATAGTAGAGTAATAATTGCAATTAGAAATTTTGAATTAAGGATTTTGTGTTTTGATTTCATTTCAGAAACTCAATTGCACACTTTGCAAAGAGGGCTGTTCCTATGGGTAATGCATCTTCATCAATATTAAAGTGTGGATGGTGCCATGGGAAGAAAGAACCCTTCTCTTCATTTTTCGTTCCCAACAATAAAAATGTTCCCGGAACCTTCTGGAGGTAGTACGCGAAATCTTCACCTACCATAAGAGGTTTATCTATCTCAACTGCATTTTCCTCTCCGAAAAGTCCCTTGATAATTCTTTGCATGAAAAGGGTAAATTCTTTATTATTTACAAGTACAGGATATCCTGCTACAAAATTAAAATTATATTTTCCTCCATAAATGGACGTAATTCCTTTCAAAATACCATTTATCATACCTTTTACTTTTTCAATAAGTTCTGTATTTAATAATCTAACTGTTCCCTTAAGTTCGATCTCTTCAGGAATAATATTGAAAGTGGTTCCACCATGAATTGACCCGATAGTAACAACAACTGGTTCTATGGGATTTACCCATCTTGAGGGAATTTTCTGTAGTTCTTGAATAACATCACTTGCCATGATAATAGGGTCAATAGAGTTGCTCGGATCTGCTGCATGACCCCCTTTACCCTGTAAGAGAATTATAAATTCCGATGTAAATGCCATAAGTGCACCGGTTTTATATCCGATTTTTCCTGTTTGAATGGTTGGATCGCAGTGGAGACCGAAGATTGCATCTACTTTGGGGTTATCTAAAACCCCTTCCTCTATCATTTGCTTTGCACCACCTGGTAGGCTTTCTTCACTTGGTTGAAATATGAATTTAACTTGCCCTTTTAGATGTTCTTTGAATTTTGAAAGAATCATAGCTGTGCCAAGAAGCATGCTCATATGCGCATCATGACCGCAAGCATGCATATTTCCTGCATGTTTTGACTTGTATTCAACATTATTGGCTTCTGTAACTGGTAATGCGTCAATGTCAGCTCTCAGGGCAATAGTCTTCTTTCCATTACCTTTGAGGATCCCTACAACACCCGTCTTAGCAATTCCTGTTTTTATCTCTATTCCGAGCTCAGATAGCTTATCAGCAATATATGCAGATGTTTTGACCTCTTCGTATGCAATTTCAGGGATTTCATGGAGTTGCCTTCGCATCTCTATTAATTTTTCTGTTAACTCAAATGCCTCTTTTTTAACATCCATGAATCTTTCTCCTTATTACTTCGACCAGTAAAATATTCAATTTATTTTATCTAAATTATCCTTCTTTTACGCTTTCTTTTTATTTTTATCATTTTCTATCAGAAAAAGAATAACAAGTCAAGGAGAAAATGTTATTGGATTATTCTCTTGTCTGTATTGGAGAGGAAATATTTATTTACTTTTTCTAAT
>JAGMEZ010000137.1 GCA_023127905.1 Caldifarciminota bacterium | reverse complement strand
GTGAACGGGGTCAGGCTGAAAACTGAGTGAACGGGGTCAGGCTGAAAACTGAAAATTGGCTTTATTACCCTCCTTCATTTCTTCTCGCAAGATGCTCTTAGCATCTCAAATTATTTTGCGCATGTACTACTATTATTCGGTTTTTCATTTTGCTCTGTCGTATTATAGCATGGGGGGGGAGGGGATGTCAATATGTTTTGCAAAAAAACTGTAAACAAACGCTTCTGCTTACGCCAAGGCTTCAGCGGAAAAATTCGCTGCGAAACAAACGGCTGCGCCTGTATAACAAACGTTTTCGCTTGACTTCTTGAAAAATTTCGTATATATTTAAATGAAACAAGATGATATATATTGCATTGCTATTCCTCATTTTTCCATCAAAAGCAAGAATTCCCTTTGTTATTGACGTCGAAAGCAAATGTGTAACATTATCAAGAAAACCAGTAATGGGTGATACTGTCACAGCGGTTTTTCAGGTTATTCCAAAAGAAACAAAGGAAAATCTAAAGGTAATTTTCTTTGGTTTTGAAGGTACAAAACCAGTAACAACCGATACAGTATTTCTTTATAACGCTCAAAAGGGAGAAAAAGGATCATTCTCCGTTGATATTGTTTACTTGTCTTCGCCAGCGATATTCAAGGCAAAGATCACCAATTCAAGGGGACGACCTAATGGATTGGGCGTTTATCGGTACTTAATGGACGTAAAGACTAAACAGTACGGAAATAGGAGGGATATTCAAATCCACAGACCAATTGAATATCGATTTAATACAGAAAAAAGATATTTTGAGCGGGAAATATTTCGTTTTGAGAATGATAGATGGACAAGAAATAGAAATATTATCGATTCAATTCAAAAAATAGACGAGGGTATTCCAGATTCACTTGCATTAGTGCTTTATGCTGATATTCCAAAAGCAATTTATCCGAAAAGAATAAATGAATGGTTAGAAAAAGCTAAACACTTATTGCAAGAGGGATGGTCTGGTGATCTCAACGAGAGCGATCGTAATAAGTTTTTTACCAAATTGAACCAAAAGATTCTCGAAGAGGAACAGCGGGTATCTCGTGAGAAGCAGAGTCAACGAAATAAAGATAAGTTTTTGTGGTTTCTTTACTGGCACATACCGGCTATGGGACTTATCGCAGTCCTCATTTGCCTTCTACGGTTACGGAAACGAGTTTCCTTAAGATCAATCACTCCTACCATCTTTGATAAATTTGTGAAATATTCGATTTATCTATTCGTGATTGGCGCTGCAATCTGCTTTGCTTATCCATACCTTTTGCGAGACAATGGAATGCACCGAAAAAGGGAGGTTAGAAGGATAAAAAAAGAAAATCGGGAAATTGTTGAAAAAATTGAAAATCTGGACATTCTCAAGAGCTTCCAAGATTATACCATGGCGGGAAAGTGTCCTATTGGCACAAAATATGGTACAGGCGCATGTTTTAAGTACAAAGATACAACGAATTCAAAACTTAACGTTGTATATCATTTTTTTGTTAAAGTATATCCAACCAAAGAAGGAGCGTATAAGATTAGCGACTCTGATTATGATCTTGAGGAAATAATAGGGGGCTTTGAGAAAAATGCGCAGGTTGAAGCTTTTGTCACCAAGCTCCATATTGAAAAGGTGAATTTGGAGAGAAGAGGTGATAGACTATTGGTGAGCATTAATGACACAATTGTAAAAGGAAATGAAAAATACCCAATTAATCTTCAGTTTGATAATAGAAGCGGCATTATCACAAATTTTTCTGTTCCGGCGTATTTTACGGATTTTCTGTTCCCTGAACTTGACATATTAAGGAGACGTTGCCAATATGCAGGCTATCCCATACGTCATGATAAATGCAT
>JAGMEZ010000136.1 GCA_023127905.1 Caldifarciminota bacterium | reverse complement strand
AAAACTCACTGGATTTCACGGAGCGCCAGCGGAGCAAAATTCCAGTGCAGTGCCTTGTTAGCCCTCCTCATTTGAAGCTTTTCTTTTGAACCATAAACTCCCCATACGAAGCAACAATCTCAAAGCCAATTCTCTTATAGCATGATATCGCGGTATTGTTATCGGTTTTTACGTTTAAGCCAATATCAATTCCTTCATCGATCAAAGACTGACAAAGCCTTGCCGTAACTCGCTTTCCGTAACCTTTGCTTCTGTGTGTGGGAAATGTGGCTATATTCCCCAGGGCAGCCACTTTGTATTGTGGTGAATAGACGTGGACTCCAGCAATACTGACCAGGCGGTTCTCCTCCATTATACCGAAGTATTGGTCAGTCTCCAGCATCCTCGGATCAAACCAGTTTCCAGGATAACTTTCTTTGTATAGTAATTGGATGGCAGTCAGATCTTTCATGCTTAAACGGTCAATCCCAGAGCAATCCTTCCAGGGTGTTAGTGTTTTGTCTATAAGCGCCATTTTGTAGTGCTCACCATGTGACTCAAGATTATGGGTTGCGTCCAGGACAGTCTCAAGTCCCGGGCTGAGATGAGCGTAAAAGCGATTAGGTAGAAGGTGCTGGATAGAGGTCAGCAGTTCTGCCATAACATCATATTCATTGGAAAGTGCAAGTAACGTTGGGACTGAAAGGCCAACATACATTAAGGCTATTGCGTCAATGTTTCCGCTAAGTTTGGATCCATACCAAGTTGTGTATGGCCAGAAGAAGTTGTCCAAGTCCCCAATACTGTATATATGGAGGTAGACATCCTTTCTGAAAAAGCTTTCAATCTCTTTTTTGTCGTGCAAACACATATAGACCATTAATGTTTCCTTTTTTTGTACATTCTTTTTAAGGGCTAACGACAGAGATCACCTGCAGGAAAACACGTCCAAAAACATTTCATATAAAACTGTAAATCATGCCCCGCGTTTTCCGGTCAGGTACAGCATTTTTTTATGTTTTTATTTATTATTCTCAACATTATCGGGATAAACGAAGGTGAAGGCTTTGAAAGATCGTATAAATTTTAATTGAACATCTTCTCCCCAATGTTTATAAATTAGTGAAGCAATCATCTCTAATTTCGTTTATCCCGTGTTAATCGTAGTAATTCAAAGACCAAGCTTTGTGATTATAGAAAATAAATTATTCAAACCGTCCACTCCTGAGTGTACAAATACACAGGGGATCAAATTTCTTGTTCTTTCCCAGAGTACTCCAAGCATAATTCCAATAAATGTCTGCAAAAAGAATGCTCTGCAAAAAGCTTCTGCGACTGTTATTCCAGGATACCATTGCATAATACCCCGAATGTGGCCCAAACCAAAAATAAGTGAAGTAATTAAAACTCCGCTAACACTTGATCTTAGTAAATATGAAATCCTTGTCTGGATAAATGCTCTAAATAAAAATTCTTCGGAAAAACCTGCCATCAGAAAAAAATAGATAAACGATAAAAATAACCCGATTCCAACCTGCGGAGAACTATATTTTCCACTAAGAATTTCACTACCCGTATTACCAACAAAAAAAGCATTCGGAATAGCTAATACCAGAAAAATAATAAAACCGACCCGAAGATTTTTTTTCCAGTCTTTGCTTGTAAGACCCATAGATGCCAGTGAATTCTTTCGGAACTTCAAAAACAGAAAAGGTAAACCTAAAAATATTATTGTTTTCTTTATAATGAATCCAATATTCCATTTATCTCCAAAATCAATCTTTGGCAAAGGGAGATAATCCCAGATAATAAGAATCAGGAGCCCAAATATAAGTTCCAAGCCAGGTCGTTTAATCTCAATATCCTGAACTTTTATCTTTTTTGTAAGATCAATTACTAACCAGCAAAGAAATAACAAACCAACGCTTAAACCCATATAAGTTAATGCGTTTTTTGGTTCATTTAATAAAACCAATACAAGTGCAAAAATATAAACTGCTATAAAAAATAATACTATTGGTTTTTTCAAGTCTTCTTTTCTAAAAAATTTCTCTTGATTCATCATTTTTAACCTCTATTTTGGATTATTACGACTAACTACTGTATAAATTCATTGTTATTATCACTCCATATTAACAGGATAAACACAATTGCATTTATATCTATCTATACACATAACATTCAAGCTCACCTGCTGATAGCCGACGCTGAAAGGCGGCGGGTAACAGTCAGGTGAAGCGTGTAGTTATAATTTTCTATTATCTATTAAATCTATTCTCTTCTTGTGTCTTCCACCTTCAAATGGAGTATTCAAAAATATATCTACACTTTTCAATGCTGTTTTAAGGTTCATCATTCGCTGTCCAAATGATATTATGTTCGCATCGTTATGTTTCCGTGCAAGCCTAGCCAAATCTTCATTTAGACACAAAGCACACCTTATTCCGCGAACCCGATTCGCTACAATGGCCTCTCCATTGCCTGAACCTCCCAGTACGATACCGCGGTCATATTCCCCAGATGCTACAGACTCTGCAACAGGATATATGAATATAGGGTAATCTACAGTTTCATTGGAATTCGTACCAAAATCCTTAACCTCATGTCCCTTTTCTTGTAAGAATTTTATAATCTCTTGCTTATACTCAAAACCTGCATGGTCAGAACCAATTGCGATTTTCATTTCAAAATCCTCTATTAATTATAACATAGGTTTATCTGTACTAATAAATTTGATTTAAACATTCGATTTGTTTGCATATAATGTGAAACATACACAGAAATTTGTGGGAAGTCAAGGAAAAACCCGAAGGAAATTCTAACAATGTAGGGGTGAACCCATGTGTTCACCCCTCTCTAAAAAAAATTCAGAAAAAATTCAGGAAAAATTCAGGGTCAGGCTTCAAAATACAAACTAATAACTTCACAAAAAAAAGCAAGTATTATAGATAGAGATTTTGCTGAAGAAACCAATAGCCTCAAGCTACATTGAGCAGCAGGTATAGGATAATGAATTTAAACAACTAAAAAGGACATTAAATTGCCACCAAAGTCTCTAATTTGTATCTTGAAGACTGATCCCGCTTTGCAGCCTCGCACTCCTATTACCATCTTAACCACTCCACTATATGAGTCAGACTATATCCTAGTTCTTAGCCTGGACCATGCTCCCCTGATAAGTGTGTATACTTAGCCAATTTTTGATAGTATTCTGATCCCTTCAGCGGACAGTCAATTAAACGATTGAAATCTTTAGGGGTAAGCTTAAGATCTCGTGCAATATATTGACTTTTATTGTGACACATAACTCGCCTATGATCATTAGGAATTTTTACTTTTGCTATTACTTTCTTGTCTATAAAAATATATCCTTTCCAATGTCTTGCTTTTTTATTAATTTTTTGGGGTTTTAATTTCGATAAAATCCTGCTTCGAATTATACGTTCTGTATAATTCTTTATTTTTATTGAGGCCTGCTGATGTGTTTTTCTAATACAGATCTCCATTTTTTAGGAAGTTTCCCTAAATTATCATCTCCAATATCCGCCAGATCTTCAAACAAATCTGTTAACTCCTCGTTTAATTCTCTGAGAACCTCAAATTCATCATTTCCAAAGCTATATAGTTCCAACTCTTCAATATCACCAATCACTTCACCACGTAAGTTTATAATAATCTTCACTTTTATAGGTTTACTCAAAGTATAGTTAAAATTTATCAATTTATCTATCTGTGTATATTTAACACTTTGTATATCCCCATCTTGCGCATTACTACAAGGACTCCTATAATTCAAAAAGCTTGACTGTGTCCAATCGAAGGATCGAAAAATATTGTTCTCTACTGAAGTCCAGCTATCTTTCTTGGGTAAATAATTGCCATTCTTTGTCCCAGTTGATTTAATTTCAGCAATTGTACTCATTTTTGCTCCTCTTTAAATAACTTTGCTTTTTTTGCATAATCCTTAATTTTATCTTCCAACCAGTTTTTCAAGGCGAATGCAGTTCCTATATTAATTGATATTCCACACTCAATTTCTCGAACAAGTCCTTGTTTTCCTGTCTTTTTTTTGAGTTTACCCAAACGACCGGTTTTGTCAATCCCATATGTAATCGATTGGGGAGTGACATTTCGCTCGACAAAAAATTCGCAGTAAATATTCCCATTAGGTGTTAATCCTCCATAGGCACCATCAACATGATAAGTACGATATGATGAAGTTTTAATATAATGAATTTGAATATCTTTCGATAACTTATTTTTTGACTTTTTCATTTACTTTCCTCCTGATTTCATACTGAATTCCAACTATCCGCTTTTATTGACTAAATATACACAAAATATATAGAAAGTCAAGGGAAAACATTCGATTTCAGCCTTCAGTTTAAACCTTTGTATCTGACAATCCAAAATGCTTCTTGAATAATTGTTCTGATAATTTGACCCCCTCATCACTTAGCGCAACAGACTTTGCTTTACCTTTGGGACTGCCAATATATCCTTTCTCGTGTAACCGGTCCATTGCATCCCAGTCCATTCCTTTCCATGCTCTCAATCCATAGTTATCCTCAAATGTCGTGAGATAGAGCAGGGCAAGAACCATTTCATCAACTTTCTCCTTATTGTAATTCACAAATCCCTCCTCGAGTATCTTTCAGTACATTAACTTCCTTTAAGTTCCAAGCACATCTGTAGTCAAACAGCGCAATGAAAAAATTAGATAAGGTGATTTAAATAGCCCCGCCAACACCATAATTTCTAAAACATTCTTCAGAATTCACTGATGCTATAATTACCGATACATCTTCATAGATTGACATTCCCAATGTGGTTGCCATAGAATGGATGAAAGAATAAGCCGCTATTTTTTCATTATCTTGAATTAACCTCGAAAGAAAAGGCATTGAAGTAGTTTCTCTACCATAAGATTTTATTTAGATTCTGTAGCATTTTCAATTGCTGTTTTAAACACAGTCTCTATGTCAAAGAACAGTCCTGATTCAATCCCCTTTTTTACAGAAAAAATTTCATCATCTGTTAACCTTCGGTTGATTAGTTTTTTTGCCTCTGTTTGGACACACTCAATTGAGATCTCAAAAATATTTTCGTTTTCCCTCATTTGTATCTTCCTTTCTCATAATCCAATGTTATATCTTAATTCCTCCTCCTTATTTTTCTGCCTAAAGACTAAAATTAACAGCAGCTACGCAGCGCAGTGGAATCACGGTCAGCCGTAGTATCTTACTATGTTTTGATACACTCTTCATTAGGGTTACACCAACAATTATTTTTTCTTTTTCTTGACCGGGGATTCTGCTGAAGAATTGAATTTCACCAGTTTTTCCCAGTCAATTGCACCGTTAGAATCTCAAAATTCTTTTCCAAATTCGAGTGTAAATTTGTTAATCATTTGAGAATAAGATTTCAAAAAATCCTCACTATGATTTTTATTGTTGCATTCAGTTGCAAGATGCAAAACATTGGTTGGGTAAGCTTTATTCCTGCCTAACCAGTTTGAAATATTCTTCCCAAAACCACTACCGACTTTAGATTCATCCTGTGTTTTGTCTGTTTCACTTAGGTTTCTCAATCTATTTTTTGCCCAGTCCCCTATTGGTACCATTACCTCTTCTTGATACATATGAAATTTTTTGCTTCTATTGAACTGCAATAGTCTTTCCCACGCATCTCTGAACCGGTTAGGCCATTTTCCAGGATAACAATTTTTTTTATGCCATATAAATTCTTCAGTCCATAACCAGCCCTGCTTACGCATCTCTATAATAAGTTCTATCACATAGGTGCTGCGCTCACCATTAACTGCTTTTTCTTTGATATTTAAGATAAAAGTCCCTGTAGGTTTGAGAACTCTCAGAAGTTGTTCAGATATGGGTAAAAACCACTCAACATATTTATCAGGATGTATACCTCCATATGTGTTTTTTCGTTGGTCGGCATATGGAGGCGAAGTAAAAATCAGGTCAACTGAGTTATCGGGTATGCTTTTTAATTCTTTTTCGCAATCACCTAATATTAAATTGGCTTTCACTTCCATTTATTTATTTTCCTTTTATCTTTCCTTATATTACAAATTTCTTAAAGCCTCAAAACATAAGTTTATCGGTATTAATAAAATTGAAATTTCATTTAGTCTTTCGCTTTATCTTTATACTAAAATATATACAGAGAAATTCATATAAAGTCAATGAAAAATCCGATTCTTTATTGTCATTTCTTAATAATATTTACAATTTCAAAAGC
>JAGMEZ010000135.1 GCA_023127905.1 Caldifarciminota bacterium | reverse complement strand
CTTGTTGCAAACGATAAATACTATAAAGGTTCCCCTCCGCTTGATAAAGTTGTTTTCTGGTTCGCTCCGGGTGAGGAAGAATTATCTATGGAATTTCTTGAGGGAAAAGTGGATATTGTTACTGATGTTACTCCCTCACTCTATGAAAGAATTAAGGAGAAAGAAGATATAAATATTATCATAAAACCCGGTCACATGTATACATACATAGGATGGAATCTTGAAAAACCGCTATTTGAAGAAAAGAATATGAGACTTGCCTTTACCTATGCTATTGATAGAGAAAAACTCGTAAGTGATATACTTCTTGATCTCGCAGATGTTGCAAAGGGTCCTATACCCCCCACTTCCTGGGCTTATGACGAGAAACTAACGACTTTTTCTTACAGTCCCGATGATGCATCGAAGATCCTTGATGATATGGGTTGGAAGTTAGAGAGAGCAAACATTAGAATAAAAGATAGAATTCCATTAACTTTTTCTCTTATAACAAACAAGGAAAATTCAATTAGAGTTGCGATTGCGAATTTTGTTGTAGTCGAACTTGGGAAGATTGGCGTGAAGGTTGAAACAGAATTTCTTGATACTCCGACCTTCATAGAACGTATCGTATCAGGAGAGTATGATGCATTTATACTTGGGTGGAGTGTAAAAGAAAGGATTGACCCGACGATGGTATGGAATTCTGATCCCGAGAAAGGCAAGTTTAACTTAGTTTCATATAAGAATCCAAAAATTGATACAATGATAGACAAAGGACTATTGACATTAGATAGGCGTGAAACGAAGAAGATATGGGCAGCTTTTCAAAGGATTATTTTGGAGGATATTCCCAATACGTTCCTTTTTTATCCACAAGAAATTTCAGCAGCAAGCAGGCGATTAAATGGAATTAATGAGAGTGATTCGCGTTTCATACTTGCTAACCTTGAACATTACTGGATACCGGGTGATTTGAGAAAAACAATAGATGTGGCATATCTTGGAGAATTATCAGAGAAAAAGGCGGAAGAAGCCGAGGAGGAAGTTCTTAAACCAGAGGAGCTTCTTGAAAAAAAGGCTAAGGAAGAGGCTGCAATGGAGGTGGCACCAGAGGAGGTCGAGAAGGAAGGGGAAGGAGAACCTGGAGTAGAACCGGAACCCGAAGAGAAGGAGACAACGGAAGTTGCTAAGGTGGTAGAACCTGTAATTCCTCCAACACTGCCAAAGTTAAAGAAACTTATTATTCCAGATTATCCAGAAGCAGCAAAATTGGTTGGAGCTGAAGGAAGCGTTTTTGTGCAAGTTATTATTGGTGTTGATGGAAAAGTGAAGAGAGCTACGATTGTGAAGAGCTTCGGTAATCCTGTATGTGATGCAGAAGCACTTGCTGCTGCAAAAGCAACAGAATGGGTACCTGGAACTAAGAATGGGAAACCAGCAGAGATGACTCAGACCTATCCTATTAGATTTCCACCGTAAGGCGGAAATCTAATTTTTAATTTGATTATATTAGCTTAATGATAAAAAAGAGGGTGGCGTATAACGCCACCCTCTTTCTTATGAGATTAATATATATTTAATGAATTTGTTATTCTTTTTTACCTTCTTCAGCATCTTCTGATGTTTTCTTTTCTTTCAGATTTTCTCCTTTCTTCTCCTCTGGTGCTGGTTTTTCAACACTAACATCAAGATTCTCTTCTTCTAATTCTTCTTCAAAAAGCTCCTCTTTTTGCTCAAGAAGGTTCTTCTCATCCTTCATCTTAACGATAACAGTATAGATAACGGTCTGTCCCGCAGACCACATCGAGAGAGCAAATCCAATAACGAGGAAACCAAGAATATAGAAGAAAAGCCCGAGAAGAAATCCTCCAACCTTATCTCCCCAGGATCCCATTAGTAGATTATGGGGTTGTAGCATTACTGGAAGGAATCTTGCAAAAAAGTCATCTACATGTGTAAATGGGAATGCTGGCACCGGGGGTAGGAAAAATCGCGCATTATTCCACATTGTCTCAATATATTGTCTGGGTCCCTGCAGAATGCCAAGTGCGCGATGCATCACAGTCAACGAGTTTTTCAAAAAGAAACCGAAGATAAAAGTTCCTATACAAGTTGTAGCCTTTACGATAAATTCCCAAAGAGCAAAACGCCAGGTTTGAGTGTTTATTATGCTAAAGTTTTCGAAAAGTGTATCAAATGTGTCGCTCTTTGTTGTAGCAACCACAGCGGGAGAAATGATCAATGAAACAAAGAAAATTACCGAAAGGTAGATTACGAAAAGAGCAGCGGCAAAAAGGAAAGGCGAGAAAATAGCAGTTAAGATTTGCCCTCCATAGGGTATTCTTCCAATCCACCAGCCCCAAAGAACACCTAAACCTATAATGATAGCAATGAATATAATAAGGGTTATTGGTGCAAGAAAAGAGCCTTTCCAGTATTTGATCCCAAATTTAAATGCTTCCCTCACCTCGTAGAAATCATCTCCTCTTAACTGTTCATAGGTTGTTTTTGAGATGGCTGTTAATGTGACTGAAAGGATCCAAAAGACAGCTAAAATACCAACAGCCCATATAATCCATCCCCATACGTTGAAATTGATAATATTGAAGGGGTGTGGGATGGGGATAAACTTGAATGTTCTCCATACTTCTATTGGTTTCGTTTTGCTTGCCCAGAATGCTCCGTAGGTCAATAAGCTGTATATAACAGTACAAAGGAATACACCAATTGTTCCGATCTGAATTTTTTTACCATTGAAACCGAGCCGTGCAGCAGAAAAGACATCCATCCAATTGAAGCGTAACTTAATCATTAAAACACCTCCTTTTAGTTATTTAACCACAATTTCATATGGTTACGAACCTCATCCATAGTTTTATTCGTTTCCACACTTGCCTTATGGGCTCCTGTTTTGAGAATATCTCTTACGTAGCTTTCGTTTTTTTTTAATTCTTTTCTTTTTTCACGATAAGGAGTAAGGTATTCTATCATAGTTGTTGTACAGTCTTCTTTACACTCGACGCATCCAATAGTTCCTGATTTACAATCCCTTTCCCTTTGTTCTTTGTTCTTGAAGTTAAAGATTTTGTGATAGGCAAAAACAACGCAATTATCAGGGTGACCCTTGTCGTTTTTTCGTATTTTTTGTGGATCTGTAAATGCTTGTTTAACCTTCTTTTTTATTTCTTCGGTCTCTTCACTCAGTAAGATGGTATTATTCAATGATTTAGAGATTCTCTTTCCGTCGGGGCCAGGAACCCTGGGAGATTTTGTGAGCAGGGCAATGGGTTCTGGGAAGACATTACCATAAAGGTTATTGAACCGCCTTGCAATTCACCTTGTTAATTCGATATGAGGAAGTTGATCTTCTCCCACTGGTACTGCCGTAGACCTATAAATAAGGATGTCTGCAGCCTGCAAAATAGGATACCCTAAGTGACCGAAGTGGATTGTTTTTATATTTAGATCCTTCAATTGCTCTTTTAGTGTTGGGTTTCGCTCTAACCAGGGGAGTGGTGTAATCATTGAGAATAACGTGAAGAGTTCTATGTGATCAGTGACATCGGATTGCACAAAGATCACTGATTTATCAGGATCAAGACCGAACGCCAACCAGTCAATTGCGATTTCCATGATATCGTTTCTCAAATTTTCTGTATTATCGTACCCTGTCGTAAGTGCATGGTAATCAGCAATCTCAAAGAAACATTCATTTTCTTCCTGTAGCTCTTTCCAGTTCTGCAGAGCTCCAAATACATTTCCTATATGAATTTTTCCCGTTGGTCTATTACCGCTTAGAATTCTATAAGGCATATTATTTTGTCACATATTTTTGAAGAAACCTGAT
>JAGMEZ010000134.1 GCA_023127905.1 Caldifarciminota bacterium | reverse complement strand
GCATTATTTCTTGGGAGGACAGCAAAGATGGTATGCCATTTAGAGCGGAAAGTTGATTGTAGGATTTTGAAAGGTATAGAAGAAAGATTGGGATGGTAGTTATCGCTACTTCACATCTAGATTACAGATTCCAGCCTGACCCCGACATGTCTGACCCCGACATGTCCCCCGACATGTCGCAAAAACCATCTATTATGTTCCTTGGCAGCTATCACATGTCGAATCCCGGGAAGGATAAGATCAACTTTCAGGCAGAAGATGTACTTACTCCCAAACGTCAACGGGAGATCAAGCAACTGGTGAATCTTCTAATAAAATATGGTCCGACAAAAATCGCTGTCGAGTACAGCCCAGGGAAAGTAGCCGAATTAGAGAAAATGTACCTGAAATATTTAAGCGGCGACCATGAACTTGGACGCAACGAGAGAGAGCAGATTGGTTTTCGATTGGCGAAGGAGATGAGGCAACGAAAAGTCTACGCAGTTGATTGGAATCATAAGCCCCCGGTTGACCCTGTCTCGATCGACTATGAGTCCTTTGCAGAAGGTAACAATCAAAAAGCGGTATTGGACGAGTCGTTCTCCCGACTTCGAAAATTTATTGAAGAAATGAATGAAATTCAACGGGAAGGAAGTATCGCTGACATTTTCATATTTATTAATAATACTGAAACCCTTTGCGAAATGCATCGATCCTATCTCGCGATTGCGCAAATCGGGAAAGATGAGCAGTACCCGGGGGCAGACTGGGTTCAGTACTGGTATGGCAGGAACCTTAAAATCTTCACCAATCTTATTCGAATCACGGAATCTGATGATGATCGAATATTGCTACTTATCGGAGCCGGACATATTCAAATCCTCAAGCAGTTTGTCGAAGATTCTGGATATTTCAATTTGGAAAGCCCACTGAAATATATAGACTTAAGATAGAAGGAAACAATAGAATACGATAGAATATAACACTACCTCATTACTAGCTGCCTTGTCGTGAAAAAAAATCATTCGCCTAACAATGTGTTGCACCGGACTCCCTCCGATCGACGGTGAACACTACGTTAGATGAAAAAAATAAAAAGGAGAAAAATTATGAATAAAAATAGGTTTTTAATTGTAATAAATATGCTCGCTTTGTATCTTCTGGGTATAGCTACGCCGATTTCAATACCACGAATACTAGAAGGTCAATTTTTATCAAAATGGTTTATTGTAATTTTTATTCCAGGTATACTTGGTATGGTAGCTGGGTTAATTTACAATGTGTTAAAGAAGTCTGAAAAAATATAGCGAAATAATTTTCATTAATTCCGTATCACAAAAAGAAAAATGAATAAAAAAAGGCAATATATTCAATCTCTCGCCGCCTTTTGTGCAAGTTTTGGATTCCTTGCGCTATTAATTAATCAAAAACCAACGTTGTGGTTACCAATATTTATCATTTTTATCATAGCAGCTTTTGTATTACTTATTATTTCATTTTTTGCTAGAAAAGATTAAAAAATCAAATACATTTCATAAAGGGCGAATGGTATAAATCCAGTGAGGGAAAATTAAAACATCTAACAACTTCATCCAGCGGACATTTTCGCTACGCGAAAACGCCGCTGATGCTGGTGTTATAAAGACAGAACCCGATCCAACTATCATTAAAGAAAGAGAAATTACAAATCCCAAAATCCAGATTCCATTATTAGAAGTCTCTCCAAATCCTTTTACTTCAGTGGTAAGTGCCCAGTGCCCAGTGCCAAGGAAAATATCTCATTAAACATCTATTTCCATTGTACTATCATGTTGTTGAAATTTTATAGAAAATCCTAAAAAGTATTTGACTTTTCTATAATTTTGTTTTATTAATTTTATAGATTTTTTAAATGAGAAAGGAGTTCCTATGGCTAATGTTTTAAAAAAGATATTTAAGAGAGCAAAACCACTCAAAAAAGGTGTTTACCACTACAGGAGTGGTGGAACACTTGAAGGTCACAGGGTTCACCTGAGGATTGAATCAAATGGTTCGGGTCTTCTTATTATCGATGCCGATAAGATTCTTTACCTTAACCAGACAGCTGCTGAGATAATTAAAGGTTTTCTTGATGGAAAGAGCAACGATGAAATTGTTAAGGTGATGATTGAGCGGTACAGGGTGAGAAAAGATACTGTTTCCGAGGATTTAGAGTCAATAAAACATACTGTGAAACGCTTTGCCGAAGCAACAGATATCGATCCAGTTACCTATCTTTCAAATAAGGATTTATCAATGTTTACGACTGGTTTTTCTTCCCCTCATAGGATGGACATTTTATTGACATATGATAATAGTGATATTTTCAGAAGCTTTTGTTTTAAGCACCCAGATGAGGTTGTAACGATTAATCTTGAGCAGTGGAAACGGGTAATAGAGATACTATGGAATGTTGGTGTTCCCCATATTTTATTTTCAGGTGGTGAACCAACATCATTCGAGGGGTTCATTGATCTTGTTCAGTTTGCAGAGGAAGTTGGAATTGTAACGGGTTTACTTACTAATGGAGAGAAACTTGCGGATATGAATTATACAAACTCACTTGTTGAAGCAGGTCTTGACCATCTCCAGGTTACCCTTGAATCTCATAGAAAAGAAGTACATAACAAACTTGTAGGAGAAGGAACCTGGGAGAAGAGTGTAAAAGGATTGGAAAATGCACTTGCCACACCACTCTATTGTGTCGCACATACCACCTTCACAAAAAAGAATATGGATGATATTCCCGAACTTATCTCATTTCTGAAAGAAAAAGGGGTATATGCCTTTGCTGGGATTGCATTAAAAGAAAAAATGGCTATTAAAGAGAAAGGATTATCTCTTACTGAAAGTGAAATAAAGGATGTAATCAAAGTACTTGCTCGAGAAACAGAGAAAAAAGGAATCACTTTTGTATGGTATGGTGAAGAAATAGTAGAAGGCGAGGCAAAAACAAGTGGTGTATGGGAATACAGTATGTGTATTGAGCCTAATGGAGATGTGACACCATGTGAATACGAATACAAAAGTTTTGGAAATATTCAGAAGGATGAATGGAAGGATATATGGAGCAAGGCAATAAAGTATAATAGAGGGAAGTAGAACTCAGAGACTATATAAGCCATATTAGTTTGAGAATGTAGGGGTGTTCGATTGAACACCCTATTTGCTTAATTCGATGTTGTTTTTTTGTTTTTTATAAATCCTGCCACATTTTTGGCATTCTGTTTTCTTTTTTTTTAAAAAAAGCTTTTCCCCACACTCACATATCCAGCCTGAGTGTTTTCCAGGATTGCCCTTCACAATAGAGTAATTCTTCACGTCTTTTGTAACGACAGTTCCACAGGCAACGAATGCCCACTTTCCAATAGTAATTCCACAAAGGATTGTGGCGTTCGCTCCTATTGTTGCTCCCTCTTTGACGAGAGTAGGAATCCACTTCCCTTCTTTTGGGTATGGTGCTCTTGGATTTATATCGTTTATAAATACAGCAGAAGGACCCACAAAGACATTGTCTTTGAGTGTAACAAGATCAAACAGACTTACATTATTCTCAACCTTTACGCCGTTTCCAATAACTGTACGTGAAGCAATGTAGCAGTTTTGTCCAATGACGCAGTTTTCACCAATTTTTGCACCTTCCCTAATATGTGTAAAATGCCAGATTTTTGAATGGTTCCCGATCTTTGCACCCTTATCAATGACAGCGGTTGGATGTGAGAAATACGGTTTCATCTTTTATTTTATTAAAATGTTAATAATATATTAATGAAAAATTCATTATCCTGCTCTATCCAGTCTGGAATATTGTGTTTGTTCTCAATTCTGTATGTTCTCCACCCTGGAATAAATTCGGAGGAAGGGAAAGGCTTCAGAAAAAATGAGATGTCAAAGAGAAATGTTGATTGTACAATTCCAGAAGGGAATGGTGGATGGGGATCATCAATTCCCTTCTCCCAGGGTTCGTATAATTTTCCTTCTCCTTTTCTCCTGTATCCAAGATGTATCTGGGGAATAATATTCCACCTGAAGAACTCTCTCACAGTGATGTCAAAACCATCACCGTCAGGACCAAATGGATGACCAATACAAAGCGAATAATTTGAGTATGTGTTTTCAGGATATTTATGGGTATAGGTCCATTTTGTAATCTTAGTATACTCCATTTTTATATCCAGCCGAGGAAGCCTGAATGGTTCCGTTAAATGAAAACCAAAGATGTAGCCAATCTTGTTTGGTGCCGGTGGTGTGGACTCATACTGGAAATCGTCTATGAGAAATTCCCCATAAAGTTTGCTCTTTCCGAAGAGATAGATTGAGAGGTCAAAACTCCAGAAAATGTTATCTCTGTCTCCTCTGTTGAATTGCTCACCGTATAACATTAGGAGTGGATTAAGATATCCTGGTTCTATCCTGTCTGAATATACAACAAATTCATTGAAACCGAATGTTATTCCATGGATATCACTTATCTCTATTCTATGACCTGATAGGAACTTTAGTGAATCAAGGTTTACAACGATGAAGAAAGAAGAAAATTTAAATTTTTTTATTGTTATAATGGCGTTAACTCCATCATAGTATGGATAATTATTTGATAAAAGGAGTGTTCCATATCTGCCAGGTCCAAGCCAGTTAAATGTTCTTCCTGCTGTGATTTCGAAATGAGGGAACGAAAGGTTGAAAATAGCAATAGGAGTAGTTCCTCTGATATCCTTCCACGCACGTGT
>JAGMEZ010000133.1 GCA_023127905.1 Caldifarciminota bacterium | reverse complement strand
TTACAAATTTATGAATTGCCATTTCAAGATATTGTGAGCATTGAATTGATCAAGCAAGGAAATTTTCTAAACCCTTCAGTTTACAAAGTGCGATCTTTTCATGAAAATGTATGGATACCTCTATTTTTGTCTACTGAAGACAGAGGAGATGTAATATTCGTTGAGGAATTAAGAAAGAGAGTAAAAGAGACAAACAATATTAATAAAGACCCGCAAAAGGAAGAGGTCGCAAGTTATAAGCCTTCTGAAATTTTTTCACAGAATAACGAAGCTGTTGTGCTTGTGCGCTCCTATGACGGGTCGGGGAATTTAATAGGTTTTGGTAGTGGCTTTAATGTGCATGAAAATGGCGTGATAGTTACTAATCTTCATGTTGTGTTGTCAGGCGGCAGTTATTTAGACATAAAGTTCCCAAAACATGGCATCTACGAAGATGTATATATTGCAGGCTTCAGTGATTTTTCTACAGATTTAGCGGTTCTCAGAATTGAGGGCAAGGAATTGCCAAAGGTTAATATTTCTCCATCGGTTCCGGTTAATGTCGGAGACAGAATATATACCATAAGTAATCCAGAAGGGTTACTTAACACTTTGTCTGAAGGGCTTGTAAGTGCTGAAAGAGTAGTTGACAATACAACATTTTACCAAATCACGGCTCCTATTTCTGAAGGCAGTAGCGGGGGTGCAGTTTTTAATGAGTTTGGAGAGGTTATTGGAGTTGCATCTATGATTATGAAAAAAGGCCAGAACTTAAATTTTGCTATATCTATCGATGAATTTTCAAAGATTGAGGAATTCGAAGAATATTTCACGCTAAAAAACCTTATGGATTATTTCGAAAAACAAAAGGAAGAAAATCCATAACAACAGGATCAACCAGACGGCGAGAAGCGCGGCGGCCTTGGCGGGCAAGCTTGGGTGGCGCCGCTGGTTACCCTTGGGTTCGCAGGCAAGAAATGAAGAAAAAGAAGAAGGTTGTAGTCGAGAAAGAACGCGAGGTGACCACATACGCTGAAATGTGGCACACCTCATTCTGCTTACTTGAGAAAGGGCAAAAGGAACCCAAGGGTTCGTTTCATCAATTCATGGCGAGCCTGGTTTTCACAGCATTCACACTCGAAGCGTATTTAAATCACATCGGTTCCAAGATCTTCTCGTGTTGGGGTGACCTTGAACGATTATCACCCCGTGAAAAGATGAATGTTATTGCAGAACGACTTGGCGTTAAAGTGGACTATGGGAAGCAACCTTGGCAGGTTATGAAGAAGTTGTTCCAATTCCGGAACGACATTGCTCACGGGAAGTCAATCAAGGTAAAGACCAAAGAGGTGCTTCCACTGGCAAAACACCAAGAAGACGACATTCATGGTTTTGTACAAACACGATGGGAAAAATACTGTACTGAGAAAAACGCAGTCCGAGCCAGAGACGATGTCGAAAAGATCGTTCACCTTCTACACGAAGCAGCTGGGTTCGAAGACGGTTTCCCATTCATCAGCGGATTCCAGCTTGGTAGTGCGACTGTCATCGAAGAGTAAGGCTGCGAACAAGTGGCTGCACGCGGATTGCAAAAAGCGCTGGTGCGCTTTCGGCAACCGGTGAGCCACCGGGGGTTAGGTTAATAAATATAATCCATAAGGATTGAATAAAAAATGAATGATGATTTCGCTGATAGAGATAATAAAATTCAGTCAGAAGTTACTTTTCTAAAAGATAATCAATGGAGTCTAATTGACGGGGAGTTCTGTCGGGTTATTGCTTTTACTCCCTTAGGTTTAATTAAAGATGGCAAAGTTTTATCCCTTAATAAAACAACTCCTTATGCGTCTATCACTTTAGAATGCAGAAAGTTACCAGAGAAAATAACAGGATTTATTTGTAATAAAATGGACTTTATCCATTTATGGTCGGCCTTTAAAGAAAGAGGGGTAAAACAAGACGAAGAAGTATTAATTTTTTGGAGCAAAAAACATTATAAAAAACTATACAAGATATTTTCTGCTTTTTTGCCAAGATTATGGGTAATGATTTGTCCTAAGGGAGCTTTTGAATTGGAAACTAACCCCGGTTATAGACCTGAATTAAAAGGCGAAGCCAGATGGAACGCATCAAAACCAATCACAGATTGGAAACCAGAAGTTATGATATAAAACCTAACAAAGCTTCGGGTTTCATCCGCAGCGCGTTATGCAGATTTCTGCTCCAGCGGTTATTAGGCTTCTGAAAAAGGGACACTTGAGGGACACTTGAGGGACGTCCATAAATAAGTAAATA
>JAGMEZ010000132.1 GCA_023127905.1 Caldifarciminota bacterium | reverse complement strand
TTTTAAGAGGACGCGGTCGCCGACCAGATGACCGTACGTGTCATTGACGCGCTTGAAGTCGTCGAGATCAAGTATCATGAGGCTCAACGGCGAGCCATAACGAATAACCCGCTCGACCTCGCAAGTTAACTGATCCATAAAGTGACGGTGATTACTCAGGCCGGTCAATGCATCTGTTCGGGCAAGGAGTTCCAACTTTTTCTGCTGTTTTTCAATACGTTTTCGGTGAACATTCAATTGATCTACCATCAGATTGAAGGTGTCTGCAAGCTCGCCGATTTCATTCTTTGAGTGAATGTCGACTTTAAATGTGAAATTCCTGTTCGCTATCTGCCGGACACCGTGAGTGAGTTTGGCTATGGAACGAGTTATATAGCGTGAAATCAGGAAAGCTAAAAGGACAGCAAAGCAGAGGGATACAAAACCAACGACAATCGAAAGTCTTCTCATCCTGCCCAGACTCCAGTAGACTGTCTCGTAGGGCTGCTGGATGAAGATAGCCCAGGAAAGGTCCGGCATGCTGATTAATGCACCGAGCATTTTCCCTTTATCCTTATCAGTATAATTGTGCGTAGCAATAAAATTGCTGCTGAACACATTTTCTAACCGGGAATCTTCTGTAATAAACCCTTGGTGCAAAACAGATTTCAAGAACTCCTGCCTGGATTCATCTAAGGGAAGAACAACATTACCATTTCTATCGAATACAGATACCAGGTCTTCTGCGCCAAGCCTTGATAGTGAAATATCTTTTATATAGGTGGAGATATCGGAAATGTCCATTTCAGTATAAAGAAAAGCGAAAATTTCATCTCTGCGCCACCAAGGAATAAGAATGGCCAGTTTGGCAGCATCCTTATCGTCATTAACTAAACCATAATATCTGCCTTTCTCAATTACAGTTTGACATACTTCCTCAGGAAGCGAATCAGGAACAACAACCGCGTTTGACGATACAACATCCTGCTTTTTACCCTTTTTATCAAAAACGGCAATAAAGTCGATCGACTCCAACACCATAATCGCCTTTGCCATTTCAATCTTATCTGCGGTCGAAATACTCGGGCTGCTAAAGATATTGATTATCTGCTTTATTGCATTCTCAAAACCCTCAACCTCATTGGATACTCTATAAGCCACATTTTCAGCGACAGAAACCGCATATTCCCGGGCAGAGCGTTTGAGGGCATCGGCATTGATGTTCAAGAGCGCATAGGTGATGCTTAAAACAGCGACAACGGCTATAATAATAGTTGTCATCGCTATCTCTTGAAAGGTCGTTCGCCTTTTAAACATTCAATTTGCCCCCGTAGAA
>JAGMEZ010000131.1 GCA_023127905.1 Caldifarciminota bacterium | reverse complement strand
AGTTAAAAAAGAAAGTAAAGAAAGCAAAAATGCCAAAGGAAGTTCAAAAAGTTGCTATGAAAGAACTCGAAAGGCTTGGTGTAATTCCTGTTCAGGCAGCTGAATACCACGTCATTAGAACGTACTTGGATTGGCTTGTAAACTTACCCTGGGCAAAAGAAACAAAGGATAACCTAAATATAAAAAAAGTCGAGAAAGTTCTTAACGAAGATCACTATGATCTTGAAGACGTTAAAGAAAGAATTTTAGAATTTCTTGCTGTAAGAAAATTAAAAAAGGACACAAAGGGGCCAATTCTCTGTTTTATTGGACCCCCCGGTGTTGGAAAAACATCTTTAGGAAAATCCATAGCAAGAGCATTGGGGAGAAAATTTGTCAGATTCTCCCTTGGAGGTGTAAGGGATGAAGCTGAGATTCGGGGGCATAGAAGAACTTATGTCGCAGCATTGCCAGGCAGAATCATTCAGGGAATCAAACATGCCGGTTCAAACAATCCTGTCTTCATGCTTGATGAGGTAGATAAGATAGGTATTGATTTCAGAGGCGACCCTGCTGCTGCACTCCTTGAGGTACTCGACCCTGAACAGAACAGCACCTTCAGCGACCATTACCTTGAAGTACCATTTGATCTTTCAAAGGTAATGTTTATTACAACAGGAAATATCATCGACCCAATTCCTCCGGCACTGAAAGACAGAATGGAGATTATAACCCTGCCGGGGTATATCCTTCAGGAAAAACTTGAGATTGCAAAAAAATTCCTTATTCCCAGGCAGGTAAACGAGAATGGGCTAACAAAAAAGCTAATTACGTTTACTGACAATGCAATACTTAACATTATAAATGATTATACAAGAGAAGCAGGCGTAAGAAATCTTGAAAGATCGATAGGTTCAATATGCCGAAAAGTAGCTCGTAAGGTTGCAGAAGGACAAAAATCCCTTGCAGAAATTAAGAAAGGTAATGTTAAAGAATTCCTCGGTCCTGTAAAATATTACTCAGAAATCGCTGAGAGAACAGGAGAGATCGGAATTGCTACAGGACTCGCCTGGACAAGTGCAGGAGGTGAAATACTTTTTGTAGAAGCAACAAAGATGCGAGGAAAAAAGTCGCTTACATTAACAGGCCAAATGGGAGATGTTATGCAGGAATCCGCAGAGGCAGCACTTTCTTTTATCAGGTCAAATGCAAAAAAATTAGGCATAGACACTAATTTTTATGAAAAATACGATATACACATCCATATACCAGAGGGTGCAATTCCAAAAGATGGACCTTCCGCAGGAATAACAATGTCTGTTGCTCTTGCATCTCTCTTAACCGAAAAACCTGTAAAACCGGATGTTGCAATGACTGGAGAAATTACCTTGAGAGGGAAAATTCTCCCTATTGGCGGTATTAAGGAGAAGGTAATGGCTGCAAAGAGGGCAGGAATTAAGAAGATACTGTTGCCGGAGAAAAACAGAAGCAATCTTGAAGAGATTTCAAATAATGTGAAAAGAGACATTAGATTTGTATTTATTGATACTGTAAGTGATGCAATACATGAAGCATTGGAAAAAAAGAAACAGATCTACAAAAAGAAGAAGAAAAGTAAAAAAAGGACGAAAAAGTGAAAAGTTTTATCTTAATTATTTCTATCTTTTCCATTTCTCTAAATTTGATAGCTGAAGAAATTAATGTTGATGATATAATCCTGAATATAGAAGAAAAGTGGAATACAATTAAGGATTACACCTGTATCGCTCAGTCATATTCAAAAAAGGGAGAAGAGGAAGAAAAAAGTTAAGGGGTTTAAAACAGGAATTTTCAATTTTATTACCCTTACACTCGATTTGACCGACAAGAGAGTTGCATCTCTAAGAGGGCATAGAATTGATCAGGCAGATTTGGGGACAGTGATAGAGCAGTTTACAGAGGATGATGAAATGATGCACTTTTCATCATACAGTAGTATAAAAACCAATACTGGTTTAAGAGAAGAAGATTTCAATCCGTAACTGGAGAACTACCTATTAGATTAAGGAGGGTACATGAAGAAGGATTTTATCTCAATCGCAGATTTTTCAGTTGATGAGATAGATGAAATTTTCCAAATTTCACTTCGATTAAAGAAAGAACTAAAGGAAGAAAAAGAACATCAGATATTGAAGAATAAAACGCTTGCAATGATCTTCGAGAAACCATCTTTGCGAACAAGAGTAACGTTTGAAACAGGTATGGTACAACTTGGAGGTCATGCAATCTACCTGAGCCCTGCTGATATTCAACTCGGAAAAAGAGAATCCATACCAGATGTTTCACAAAACCTCTCAAGATGGGTTGACTGCATTATGGCACGGACATTTGAACATAGCACTGTTACCGAATTAGCTAAAAACGCTTCTATTCCTGTAATAAATGCGCTTTCAGACCTTGAACACCCCTGTCAAATCCTTGCAGATTTTCTCACGATTATTGAACATAAAGGAAAACTTGATGGGCTCACTTTTGCATATGTTGGAGACAGCAACAATGTATGTAATTCCATTATACTCTTCTCTGCGCTTCACGGCATAAACCTTAGAATTGCATCACCTGAGGGATACGAGCCGGATACCTCAGTGCTGGATAAGGCTCATAAAATACAAACAAAAAACTTTGAGTTAAATGTAGTTAATGAACCAGAACCTGCAGTAAATGGTGTAGATGTTATTTATACGGATGTCTGGGCATCAATGGGGAAGGAGAATGAAAAAAAGGAACGTCTAAAAATCTTCGCAGATTTTCAGATTAATGCTGAACTTATTTCAAAGGCAAAAAAGGATGTAATCATTTTACACTGCTTGCCTGCACATAGGGGTGAGGAAATAACTGATGAAGTGATTGATGGTCCACATTCTGTCGTACTTGACGAAGCTGAAAACAGGCTTCATACCGAGAAGGCTTTGCTTGTAAAACTTTTGAAAGCAGCATAACTAACGCTGCTCACCTGTTCACCTAACAAAGATTCGTTCATTTTTAATCGGTGTAATCGTATAAAATCTGTGTAATCAAGTATATCTCAATATACCAGGAGGAAAAAATGGAAAAAGAGATAATCGGCACTGTTGATGCTCCAGAGGCAATCGGTCCATACAGCCAGGCAGTAAAAGCAGGTAACTTTGTTTTCACTGCAGGACAGATTGGTATTGATCCTGTAACACAAAAAATGGTTGATGGCGGGATCAAAGAGCAGACAGAGCGAGTAATTAAAAACTTGAGGGCCGTTCTCGAAAAAGCAGGATTGACTCTCGAGGATGTCGTCAAGGCTGACGTATTTTTGACTGATTTAGCAAATTTTTCACCAATGAACGAAATTTATACTATCTATTTCTCACAAGCTGAACCTGCGAGAGCAACCGTTGCCGTCAAAGATCTTCCAAAAGGTGCCCTTATAGAAATTTCCGTAATTGCAGTAAGTTAGCGGTATTAGAAATCAAAACCATTTTCTTAGCCTGCGACCCCTTCGGTATGAGAAAGAAATGAATAGAGAAAAATCCTTTACTATCCATGATTTGCCCAAGCAAGAAAGACCAAGAGAAAGACTTATAAAACTCGGAGCAGAAGCACTTTCTGGCCAAGAGCTCCTATCTTTAATTATTGGAAGAGGTATTCCAAAGAAATCTGTTATGAATATTGCTCAAGAATTATTGGCTGAGTTTGGAAATATTAATGCAATAAGCAAGGCAACCATAGAGGAACTTGCACAGATAAAGGGTATTGGTTCTGCAAAGGCAGCCCAGATTAAAGCATGTTTTGAATTAGGCAAAAGACAGTTTATAGAAACTGAGTATAAAAATTTGAAATATGAAAATCCCCAGAGTATAGTTAATGCGGTAGGGAAAAGTATCAAAGATAAAGCAAAGGAACATTTTAAACTTATTTCGCTTAATTCGCGTAATAAAATCATTGGTATTTCAACAGTATCTATTGGAATACTCAATGTCAATCTTGTTCATCCACGTGAAATATTCAAAGAAGCTATTGCTTATAATGCAGCTGCAATAGTTTTAGCCCATAATCATCCTTCAGGTGATCCAGAACCATCTGAGGATGACCTGATGATAACAAAGAGATTGGTTGAATCGGGTAAAATTTTGGGGATTGAAGTGAATGATCATGTTATCATTGCTAAAAACGGGTATTTTAGTTTTAAAGAAAAACGACTTATCTAATGTGACATTTTCACTTTTCCCCCTATTTTCTCCGTTTGGTGAAAATATATGAAATAATGAAAGTACTTGACAAATTGGGAATATTGAATATAATAAGTAAAGATAAGTTTACTTACAATGATAGTAATCAATTTAAGTAAACTTATGTTATCTTACGGCTAAGAGCTTTGTTTTAAGGCAAGAAAAGTTAATTTATGAAAGATAGAGCAGGAAGATATATCAATCAATCAACCGGATATAGGGCTTTTATTCCAAAACCATTGCCGCCTGAGCCACCTATTCGATTTGATGACGAATTACAATCACTACTTTCAAAGGCGGATATTGCATTAGCACGATTGGATGCCATTACGACCGTACTTCCTAATCCTGACCTTTTTATCGGCATGTATGTGAAAAAAGAAGCTCTTTTGAGTTCGCAGATCGAAGGAACCGAAGCCTCTATGCAAGGAATTTTAGAATTTGAGGCAAATCTAATTCCAAAAGAAAACATCGATGAAGTCAAACAGGTAATAAATTATATAAAGGCAATGAACTATGGTTTAGAAAGAATCAAAGAATTCCCTTTGTCGTTAAGGTTAATAAGAGAAATTCATAAGATTCTATTAGAAGGAACCCGCGGCAACCACAGAACACCCGGCGAGTTTAAAATATCTCAAAACTGGATTGGACCACCGGGGTCAACCATTGTTAATGCAACTTATATTCCACCACCACCGGACATGATGTTATCATTAATGGGTGACCTTGAGAAATACTTCTATGCAGAAGATAAAATACCGGACTTAGTCAGGATTGCCTTAATTCATGCTCAGTTTGAAACCATCCATCCCTTTCTTGACGGTAATGGCAGAATAGGTAGATTATTCATAACTTTTTACCTAATCTGGAAGAAAATCTTAACCAAACCGACCTTATATCTGAGTTTTTATCTCAAAAAAAATAGAACTGCATACTATGATTTGTTAATGAAGATTCGCACTGATGGCGATTGGGAACAATGGATAAACTTTTTTCTCAAAGGTATATACACAACCTGTGATGAAGCGACAAATACTGCCCACGAAATTGTTAAATTAAAAGAACGATTGTTAACAAAAATTTATGAAAATGGCATTACAAGTATCTATGCGGTCCGGCTATTAGACTTGCTGTTTGAGACTCCGCTTATTAGTGGTACGAATGCAATTCATGTATTAAAAATATCACAGGTGGCAATTAATCAACTCATCAGGAAATTCGAGCGAATTGGAATTTTAAAAGAAATCACCGGGAAGAAAAGATACAGGAAATATATTTTTAAAGATTATGTGGACATCATTACCAAGGGAACAGAACTGCGATAAAAGTTAATGCGACAAATCTAAACGATTTTAGTAAAGGTTATGAGCAATGAGAAAAAAAGATTACAGTAATTGGACAAAAGAGGAATTAACTAAAAAAATTAAACAATTAGAGAAACGTAAGAAATACGGCCTAGTTTGGGAAGAAAAAGATGAAGAAGTTGTTGAAATGTGCAAATCCAAATTACCCATTCTTAAGGAAGTAAAAAGCAAAGA